>DPWB01000283.1 GCA_003527885.1 Candidatus Competibacteraceae bacterium | reverse complement strand
TCGGAGATGTGTATAAGAGACAGGCTTGATACCTAGCCGGTCCCGCGCCAGCAGTAGTTCTTGATGCTGGATATCGTGCAGGGCGAAAGCAAACATGCCATGCAGTCGATCCAAGCTCGCTTCACCCCAGGTTTCGTAAGCGTGCAGGATGGTTTCGCAGTCGGAATGGGTGACGAAACGATGGCCGAGCTTTTCCAGTTCCCGGCGCAATTCCAGGTGATTGTAAATTTCACCGTTAGCGATCAGGCAAAGATTGCGGTCTTCGTTGTACAGTGGCTGAGCGCCGCCCGCGAGGTCGATGATGGCCAGGCGGGTGTGAGCGAGCCCGACTCCACCCAGGGCGTGAAAGCCTTGTCCGTCGGGGCCGCGGTGGGCTAGCCGCCGAGCCATTTCCTCCAACCGCGCCCGACCCATATCCGGCGTTTTCAGGTAGTAACCCGCGATTCCACACATGCTGTTCAGGTTCCAAGCTTCTGCCGACAGGGTCGGTGATGCGGCTATGATATAGTGATCCAACCGGTGCGGTTGCGCGGATTCACGGTGAAACTCGCGGTATGTCGGAGCATTTAAGTCGATGGCGCCAGCCAACCTTCCAGCGATCAGGTGAGAGCCGCCAATGAAGCTTGCGCCCTCCGGGCGAACGCTGGTGGTGCAGCCTTTGCCGGGGATCGGTGACATGGTTTGGCACTTGCCGCACATCCACGCCATTGCCGCGACGACCCGCTCGGGGCGGGTGGATATCCTGACCAAACCGCGCTCGCTGGCGGATCGTTTGTTGGGCGCGGACCCCAGCGTGGAGCGCGTGTTTTGGTTGGAGCGCGAGGCCGGGCGGCACGCCGGCGCAAGCGGAACAGTGCGGCTGGCGGCGCTGTTGCGGCAGGGAATGTATCGACGGGTATGGTTGCTGCACGATAGCGCCCGTTACGCGCTGGCGGCTTGGCTGGCCGGCATTCCCGAACGGATCGGCTATGGCCTGGGCCTGCAACGATTGCTGTTGAATGCGCCGGTGCGGCTGCCCGCGAGCTATCGGCTAGCCCAGCCGATGGTCCGCGCCGATGCCTTGTTGGCGTTGCTCGCTGTTCCTCAAAGCGAACCGGAACCTCGCTTGGTGGTCTCGGCCGCAGCGGCGCAGGCTATCGCGGCACGCTTTGCGGCGCGACCGAAGCCTTGGATCGCCCTGGGCATCGGCAGCAGCGAACCTTGGAAGCAATGGGGCGCGGAGCGTTTCGCGGAATTGATCTCGGTGTTGCGCCACCGGGGGTTGGGCTCGGTGTTCGTCGTCGGAGGGGAGGCGGAACGGGTGCTGGCCGCCGAGATTTTCGCGCGGGTAGCGGCGGGCGATGACGCCGTGGCCGATGCCGTGGCGTTGCCGCTGGAACAAGCGGCGGCCTTGTTGGCGGCTTGTCGCTGCTACATCGGCAACGATACGGGTGCGCTCAACATGGCCGCCGCGCTGCAAGTGCCGACGTTTGGCCTGTTCGGCGGATCGTCGCCACTGACTCATTCCCGCTTCATTCAGGCTATCGTACCCCCGGCCGATCGGCGTGGTATGGCCGCAATCACCGTTTCCCAGGTAACGGAGGCACTGGCATGGCTGGACCGGCTCGATGACGCTCGCCGCGATCCATAAACGGGTTGAAGAAAGCTTCTTTCGGTGGGGGTGGTTGCTACCGGTCGTGCTGCCCTTGACCGAATTGGGCGGACGCGGTTTGTACAATACGCTGGCCGGACTCTATGGCATCTGGGGGTTGCTGAGCCTTTGGGGCCGTCGCCAGCGGCTGGATCGCACCACGGCGTCGTTATATCTGTTCGTGCTGCTGGTGTTTTTACTGGGTATTCCAGGGGCGGTCGATCCCAAGGAAGGATTGAGGATTTGGTTGGGATTTCTGGCGCCGAGCCTGGCCCTGCTGCTGGTGCCGGCCGCGCTGCGGGAATCGCCGGCGGCCTTCGCCCGGTTGCTGGACAGTGCGGTGCTGTTTGGCGCTATCGCCTTAGTGGGGTTGTATGGCTTGCTGCTGTATTACGGATTCGGCTTGTCCGGCCAGCCCTTCGATCCGAACCTTCAACTCCAGGAAGATAACCTGCCGTTTTTGCTCCCGTTTTTTCTGGGTTGGATATGGTGGCGCGGCCATGACATCCGACGCTACTGGCGGATGGCCGCTGCGATTATTCTCGTTCTGGCCTATATCGTCATGGCGGAAGGACGAGCCGCTTTAGTCGGTTTGATCGTGGGCCTCGTCGTCTTTAGCAAGTTGGTCTTGGGTTGGCGCTGGTGGTGGATCGGCGGGCTGGCGGCGGCGGTACTGCTGGTGGCTGTCACCGTCAACACCGAACCGTTCCGTAAAACCGAGCTGGACTCCAATCGCCCGTTGGACGCCTTTACCGCCGGACGGACGGCGCTGTGGCGGCAAGCCTTGGCGCACCCGCCGGCGCACGCCTGGGTCGGGGTGGGGTTGGGTAACGGCCGCCACGTTACCGAGATACTCGGGTTTCAGCTCAACGCCACCAAAACCCAAGTCCACCATTTGCATAACTTTTTGTTGGAAGCGTGGTACGAAACCGGCATTCTGGGGGTCGGGGCGTTGCTGGCGCTGATCGGTTCTGTATTCTGGCGGCTGGCCCGTCGCTGGAACGGGTTGTCGTTTCAAGACCGGCAGCGGGCAGGGGTGTTGCTGGCCGCCGCGCTGGCCATTTTAGGCGCCGCGCTGCTGAGTTTTTCGTATACCTCACGGCATTTCGCTTACTTGTTCGTCTGCTTGGGCGCTTTGAATTGCCTGGCCGGCAATTCCGTTGAAGCGAATGCCGGGACGGACAATGCGGTTTCGTGATCAGTCGAGCAGGTGGGCATACAGCTCCAGGTAGGCGCTGACAATGGCGCCTTCGCTGTACGAGGTGCTGACCTTGCGGTAACCGTTCTGCGCGATCGAAGCCCGCAACGGGGCGTCTGTCAGCAACAAGCGCAGGGCTTCCGCCAGCGCGGTGGGATCGGCTACCGGCACCAGCCAAGCGTCGTCCTGATGCGCGGCGATCTCCGCGGGTCCGAGCGTGCGGGTCGCGATGACGGGACGCCGCCAAGCCCAAGCTTCAAGGATGACGTTGCCCAAGGGTTCGTGGCGGGAAGGGCAGACGATCACATCGGCCATTTCCTGGAAGTGGCCCGCATCGCGCCGCCAGCCGGTCCAACGCACGCGGCCGGTGAGATCGAGTTGCTCCGACAGATGTTTTAGTTGCGCAGCGAGCGGGCCATCCCCAACGATGACCAGGTAGATCGGGCGGCCATCAAGCGTGGTGGGCAGACGGGCGAACGCGTTCAGTAGATCATCGAAACCCTTGACCGGATGCAACCGTCCGACCGCCGCAACCAGCAAGGCGTCGGCGGGAACCTGCCATTGCTCGCGCCGGTGGGCGAGTGCCTCCGCCGGGCTGGGTTCGCGCGGCAGGATAAAGTTGCCGATATGAAACACGCGCTGGGCCGGCAGATCGTGGCGGATCAGGTAGTCGCAGATGCCTTGGGTGTTGCCGATCCAGGCGTGCGCATGGCGATAGCCTTTGAGGGTATAGTACCCTCCCAACCGGGCAACGTGTACGGGATGGGGGGCGACCGGCAAGTGGGTCAGTCGCGTGGCGCGCCCCATGTAGGTCTGGACGATTTGTGGGCGGTGCGTTTGCAGCAATTTTTGGATGCGCCAGCGGGACCACCAGTCCCAAACGCCGCGCATCGGAACGTGCGCGCGGGGCACTTCTGGGCAAAGCTCGCCGGCAATCAAGCTGTCCGCGCTGGTGATCGCCAGCGCGGTGTGGCCGCGCCGCTGCAAGGCGTTGACCAAACGGGCGTAAAACAGTTCGGCGCCCCCCAACAACCGGCCGCCGATGACGTGCGCCGAACGGATCGCTCGGTTCGAGCGGCTACTCCGGTCAGGGGGATCGTTGAGCATTAGGAGCAAAAGCTATCAACGTTACGGTGCGCCATGCGACCCGTGGTCGCGGTCGCCAGCTTCTCGAAAATGCGCTAAAGCGGCTGGTCGCCTCAGTCTAGGTTATCGCTATGGCGGATCAGCAACTTTCGGTATTTGTAACCACCTATAATAACGGCCGCACTTTGCCCGCCTGCCTGGAGAGCGTCAAGTGGGCCGACGAGATCGTCATTGTGGACTCCTTCAGCACCGACGATACGCTCGTCGTCGCCCGGCGTTATGGCGCGCGGATTTCACAGCAGCCGTTCGCGGGCTATGGCCCGCAAAAACGGCTAGCGCTGGCGCTGACCGTTCACGATTGGGTGCTGTTGTTGGATGCCGACGAAGCCTTATCGCCGGCCCTGCAAACTGAAATTCGCCGAGTGCTGGAGGAGGGTCCGAAGGCGGATGGCTACGAGGCACCGCGCCAGGAGCAGGTGTTCTGGCGGATGTACAACCCGGCGACTCGCATGAATCATTACTTGCGCCTGTTCGATAAACGCAAGGGATTCATCGACGACCTGCCGGTTCACGCCGCGCCCAAAGTGCGGGGCAGCGTCGCCCGCCTCAAGGCGTCCCTGTACCATTATGGCGAGACCGACATCCACACCAAGGTTGAAAAGATCAACGGCTACTCGACGGGCTTGGTGGCGGACAAACTGAAGAAAAAACGCTGGGGCATCAGGCTGGTCATGATGGCCTATCCGCCGCTGTTTTTCGTCCGCAGCTATTTGTTCAAACGTAATTTTCTGAACGGCTGGGCCGGATTGATCAATTCGGTGATCGCCGCTTTTTACGTCTTTCTCAAGTACGCCAAGCTGTATGAACACCATCAGTTCGCCAAATATGGCAAGCGCTTACTGCCGGACGATGCGCCGCCCTTACCCAGCGAATATCGGCCCCGTCCCGCCGATAAGCCTTGAAATGCGCCAGGTGATCGGGGCCAACATGTATCAGGCTTCCGGCCAAGCCGTTGCGCGCAGGTGGCGGAGCACCAACGGGGGCGTCAGCACCGCCATGCAGGAGTGATGCGAGCAGGTTTTCAGATAGCAATTGATGCAGGGTAGCTCGGCTTGCAGGGTCGTGACGTTGTCACCCAAGGGTTTGACCCGGAACGGATCGGTCGGCCCGCAAATCACTGTCATGGGCGTGGTGGTGACGGCGGCCAAATGGGCGGTGCCGGTATCGTTGGCCACGATGAAGCGCGCCGCTTCGCAAAGTGGCGGGATATCGAGAATTTCGGTCTGCCCGCACAGATTGACCAGCCACGAACCACAGGAGTCGGCGATCCGCTGGCACTCGTCGCTTTCATCGGGACCGCCGATCAGTACGATCCGGTCCATCCCCTCTTGGTGGAGCCGGTTGGCCAGAGCCGCATAGCGCGCGGCGCCCCAGCGTTTTAAATGGCCGTTGGCATTGCAGCCGGGTAGAAAAATCGCGTAGTGGGCGGGTCGCAAGCCCTGGGCGGCAAGAATCTGTCGGACGCGGCTATGGTGCTGGTCGGGGATATGCAGCACGGGTCGTGGGGTCGCCGTAACAATGCCAGCGGTTTGTAGGGCGGCCCGCATTCGGGTGAGGATGTGAGTAGATTGGGGAAAAGTCATTTGTGGAACAATGTTATAGGGCTGTCTCTTATACACATCTGACGCTGCCGACGAGCGATCTAGTGTAGATCTCGGTGGTCGCCGTATCATTAAAAAAAAGACAACTAAGGCGATGAGGGGCTGGCCTG
>DPWB01000160.1 GCA_003527885.1 Candidatus Competibacteraceae bacterium | reverse complement strand
AGTGGTTTTATGGAGCTTTTTTTTTTTTTCAAGCAGAAGACGGCATACGAGATCTAGTACGGTCTCGTGGGCTCGGAGATGTGTATAAGAGACAGAAATAGACCAATTCAAGTTTTATGATTATTATTCACGTTGATCGATTACAATGGAGCAGTGGGTCGATAAGGAGATTTTGAAGTTGTCCAAACATGCCGCGATAGAATTAAAGGAATTTTTAGCCGCCGTGCCATTTCCAGCCTCGACGGGCGTCCTTGAACCCGACTTTCGAATCCTCGCGGATGTCGGAGACGTCATTACCGCCGAGATGACCGTGGACGCCTGGATCGCCTTGCCCCCTCATCCCCATCAGCGCAACACCGCGCGTCACGCGCGGGCCACCCATCTCAAACAGGCGAAAAACGCGACGGGGGTAGTGGCGCGCCAACTGGCCCATGTGGTGGCCGCGCGTCTTGGAGAAGCGCTCTACAAGATAGACGGGCACACGCGCGGCCACCTGTGGGAGCGGGGCCAATTACCGCGACCGCAGATGTTGCGCGTCACGCTTTATCCGGTGGCGTCCCGAGAGGAATTGGACGCGCTATACGAGGTTTTCGACGCGCCCCCGGCCGCCAAAACGCGTTACGATCAAGTCTATGGCGGCTTCCGTGAATGCGGCTTTCAGCCCCGGTCCAAACGGCTGCGCCACGGTTTTTTGAACGACGCCCTCAACATTGCTTTGCGAGGCGGCATCCGCGGGCAGCAGAGTCGCGCCCAACCCGAAGTGAATCTGTATCGGGCCGTAGCGGTGTTCAAGCGCGAACTGGAACTCCTGGACGGGCTCGACCCGCAACCCAGGCCGTTTTATTCCGGGGTCGTCGCGGCCGCCTTGATCGGTCTTGCGCTGTACCCGGATGATCGCGTGCTGGATTTTTTCAGGAAAGTGCAAAACGGGGAAGGCAACCGAAAAGAGGGTCGCTCCGACCCGGTCGATGCCGTGTTGCTCGTGATCCAACAGATGACGCTGGAGCGCAAAGCCGCCAAAACGGCGTTGCAAGCGGAATTGTGCGCGCGCACGCTGCGCGGCTTGTTGACCTGGTTGGCCGGCCCCGAAAACCATCGCAACCAATACTGGCTAAAAACCAGCATTCACGCCGTTCAACTGGAACCGTTGATCGCCGAGATGAAGGCGAAGAAAAACATCCAAGACGATCCAACCTTGTAAGGCGGTCTGGAATGCCAGGAGAGTTTCCTTCTCACATCCCGCCAGAGAGATATTCGTATAATCGGGGTGGCATGAATTCTTTTAAAACAAGAACAATCGTATTTTCGCCGTCAAGGTCGGAAGGAGGGAGTCGCGACCATCTCATGTATCCTCTGCGGGCACCGTCGTCTGTCGGCGGTCTTGTTGGCTTTTCTCCTGGTGGGAGGCTGGTCGGGCGCGGTGGCAAAAGACGGCGCGCCACGGGTGGTCGCGGTCCTTTATCCGGAAACCGAAGCGCCTTACCGGCAAATATTCGCGGAAATTCTGGACGGCATCCAGCGGGGCGCGACCGGGGAAACGGTACGGTCTTACGCGCTATCCGAGCCACCGGACGCGGCCGGATTGCGGCAATGGCTCGATCGCGAAAAGCCGGCCGTCACCATCACGCTGGGACGGCTTGCCACCAAAATCTATGAAACGTTCGGTTTGGGCGTCCCGCATGTGGTCGGTGCACTGGACGCTTCACCGCAACAGATGCCGGGTCGCGCCGGCGTAGGTTTGGCGGTCGACCCAGCTTTGCTGTTTGCCACCCTCAAGCAGCTCGCGCCGACCAAGCGGCGGGTTTGGGTGGTCTTCGACCCGTCTTACGACCGCTGGCTGATCGATCTGGCCCAACAGGCCGCGTCGTCGTCGGGTTTGAAGCTGGAAGCGCTAGGGGCGCGCGATTTGCGCGAGTCCGCGCGGCAGTTCACGTCTGTCCTTCAAGCCGCCGATCCGGCGACCGACGCCATTTGGCTGGTTGCGGACGCCCGAATCACTGATTCGGAGACGATTTTGCCGTTGGTCGTCGAAAAAAGTTGGCAGCGTCGCCTGCTCGTGTTTTCCAACAATCTCCAACACATCAAACGGGGCGTTTTGTTCGGGCTGTTTCCCGACAACACGCTTTTGGGCCAACGGTTGGCGGAATTGGCCGAACGTGCGTTGCGGGCGCCTTCGGCACCCTCCAGCATTGAAGTCTTGCGCGCGGTCAAACGCGCGATCAATCTCAAAATTGCCGCGCACCTTGATCTCGCCATCGATCAGGCCCTCGAGCGGCAATTCGATTTGGTGCTGCCCGTATGGTGAGGGTCCGATCATCCGTTTGGCGTCGGTTTTCGGCGTGCAGTTTCAGGCGTCAACTGACCGTTTTATCGAGCGTGGGTCTTCTGGCGCTCGCGCTGGCGTCCTCTCTGTCATCCAGCGGTTTTGTGGCTTGGCGGCTGGAAAACAAAGCCCTGGCTCTTCTCGGCGACGTCACCGAGCAGCTGGCGGACGACAGCCGGCTGGTCTTTCTGGAATCCGAGGCGACGGCGTTCGTGCGCGCGGCGCGCATCGCCGCCTTCCCAGGCGTGCGCCAAGCGGCTTTGCTCAAGCCGGACGCGGAGGTGTGGGTTTCTTCGACCGGAGCCGGCCCTTGGCCTCCCGCGCCGCCCGCGAACCGGCTGTCGCGCGCCACGCTCGCTCATGAAGACCGTGATTGCTGGTACTTCGTCGCGCCGGTGCGAACCGGCGCCAACGATCTTTCGCCGCTCGCCGCCCGCGGCGATGACCAGTTGCTGGGCTACGTGTTGATCGGCTGGCGTAAAACGCCACTCTCGCACTTGCTGGGTTGGTTGTTCGTCATTAACGGCGCGCTCGCCGTGGCTCTGGCGGCGGCGATTTTCGCGGCGCTCCACGCCTTTCTGCGCCGTTTGACCGGACCGCTCGACCACCTCGCAGGTGTCATGCGACGGATGCGGGACGGCGAAACCAACGCGCGCGTCAACGTGGCGGGTCCGGCGGAAACCCGCGAAATCGGGCTGGTTTTCAACTCGCTTTTGGAACGGCTAGAGCGAAATCGGATCGCCTTGGAACGGCAGCGAGCGCTCTTGGAGTCCGAGGTGAGGATACGAACGCAAGATCTCAGCGCGGCGCGCGACTTGGCCCTGACCGCCGATCGCCACAAATCGGCTTTTTTGGCGGCCATGACGCACGAGATGCGCACGCCGCTCCAATCCATCATCGGTTATACGCAAGAAAGCGACAAGCAATTGCAATACTTGGAAGGTGATGCCGATCCGGCCATCACCGATACCTTGGCCGAATATTTCGGCATCGTGCTCGGGTCCGCGAAAGAGCTTTTGCAGCGCATTAACCAGGTCCTGGAGCTGGCCGCGCACGAAGCGGGCAGGACGTAGGCCCCGGTGAATCGCTACTGATCGAGGGAGCTGGCCGCGCACGAAGCGGGCAGGCGCGAAGTGCTGCGCGAGCGGGTCGATCTTCCCGATCTCGTGAGAACGGTGGTGGACACGCTCAAGCTGTTCGTCGAACGAAACCGCAACGCCCTGGAAGTGACGTGCGAAGGCGCGCGCGATATCGAAACGGACGGCGATAAGGTGCGACAGATCATCCGCAACCTGTTGGATAATGCTTGTAAGTTCACCCAAGATGGCGTGGTGCGCCTGCGGGTGCGCGCCCGCGACGGGAAGCTGTTGATCGACGTGTCGGACTCGGGAATCGGCATACCGGCAGATCAATTCGACCTGCTGTTCGAGCCGTTTCGCCAAGTGGACATGGGCGATGCGCGCCGCTTTGGCGGAACCGGGTTAGGGTTGGCGATCACGAAAAATCTCTGCCAGCTTTTGGATGGCACCATCGCCGTGGATAGCGCGCCGGGCGCGGGCGCGCGCTTTCGGGTTGAAATCCCTTTGTCACTCGCCACGTTCGAGAGCCAGGCCGTGATCGAGTCACGGCCTTTGGACCCGCCTCACATGCACGCGGATGCCATGCTTGGGCCGCAAAATCAAGGCGGCTTCAGGAACTACCCGCCCGTCGGGCGCCAGGGCCAAATGAAATTTTTGGAGAACTCGCGCCACGACGACCACCATTTCTGATAGAGCGAGGTGTGCGCCCAAGCACAGGCGCGGTCCGCCGCCAAACGGGAAATACGCATAGCGGGGACGGGCCATCGCCCGTTCGGGCGCGAACCGGTCAGGGTCGAAACGGTCGGGCGCGTCCCAGTACATCGGATGGCGGTGCATGACGTAGGGGCTGATGACGACCAGCGAACCCTCGGGCATCACGAAACCGCCAAGGGGTTCATCGGCCACCGGCGTGCGTGACACCATAAAAATCGGCGGCATCAAACGCAGGGACTCGTCGATGGCTCGACGGAGGTAAACCAATCGTCCGTACTGTTCGGCGGTCCCGGCGGCGCCGGATAGATTTTGGACGCTCTCGGCGCGCGCGCGTCCCGCGCAGTCCGGGTGCGTGGCCAAAAAATAAAAAGTCCAGGCGAGCGCTTGGGCCGTGGTTTCGTGACCCGCCAGAAACAGGTTGATCAATTCGTCCCGCAGTTCGTCGGACCGCATCCCGCGGCCGGTTTGCGGGTCGCGCGCCGACCGCAACACGTTCAGGACCGCGCCGGGGTCTTCTGTGGCGGATTGGCGCGCGGCGCGGTCGACGAGGCTCGATACCGTGTGGTGGGGAGGCGGTTGAGCAGACCGCCGAGCAGCGGTTGCTGGAGTATTTGCCGCATCAGATGGGTGTTGATGTCTTGCACGGTGTCGGCCATCGTGGATGTGACCGCGTAATCGACCTCGCGCCCGAACAAGATGCGGACAGTGGTGGCTTGAATCAGATTTAGCATGTCGCCCGCCAGCTCGACCGGTTGCCCGCCGGCGATTTTGGTTTCCCAAGCCGCCATCAAAACGTCGGTTTGACCCTCGATGATGTCGAGCCAGGCGTCCGCGCGCTTTTTTTGGAAAGCCGGTGACATTAGCCGGCGCTGCCGCCGCCAATCCTCGCCGTTGCGGGTGACAAGGCCCTCGCCCAGAGCCGCGCTCAAAAGCTGATAAAACTTTCCCTTGCAATACCGTTCGGCGTCCGTCTGATAAATGTGGCCGATGGCCTCGGGCTGGGTGACAAGATGGCACAGCTCCCGGCCTCCACGAAAGCGGGCGATGCCGCCGTAGCGCGCCGACGTGGCCGTAAAAAAACCGAGCGTATCACGCGCCACGGCAGGTAAAACGCCGACCAGGGGCCAGCCGCTAGGTCCGGGCGCGATAGGCGTGTGCATCGTAAGCGTCCGTCCAAGGCCGTC
>DPWB01000036.1 GCA_003527885.1 Candidatus Competibacteraceae bacterium | reverse complement strand
TGCGCGCTTGGCCGCTGGCCGCCGCGCGGTCGCAACCGGTCGAGCTGAAAGGCGAGGTCGGGGGTACGCTCAAGCTGGACGGACCCGGCGGACCCCTCACGCTGGAATTCGACGACTTTCGGCTTTTCAACCTGCTGCCGGAGCCCGACGCGAAACCCGGCGACCGCAAGTTCCGCAACTTTGGTCCCAGCGTGGGATTCAAGGTCCGCAACGCCGCCGGCGAGGCGCGGGAATATTTCAATTACATGGTGCCCGCCCAGCTGGAAGGCCGCTGGTTTTATATCAGCGGGATGCGCGCCCGGCCGGGCGATCCCTTCACTTATTTGCACATCCCGATGGATGCCGACAACAGCCCCGAGCGCTTCTTGAAGTTCAACGCCCGCTTGCGCGATGCGGCCGGGCTGCGCGCTTTGCTGGAACACCCGGCCGGCGCGGCCGCCGGGAACGCGGACTTCCAGCGCGATCTCAACGTGGTGCGAGCGAATCTGGTTGGCTTGTTCGCCGAGGGAGGATTCGGCGCCGTGACGGAACGGGCCAAGAGCGTGGTGCCGGCCGAGCGGCTGCGGGAGGCTACGACGCTCTATCTCAACCTCCTGCGCGATACGCTGGCGGAGGTTTACCTGGAAGTGCTGCGCGAGGCGGGCGTGGAGGTAGAGTCGGGCATCGACGGACGGGAAGAGGCGTTTTTCAATGACGCCATCTCCGCGCTAGCGGCGCTGCCGGGCTACGGAGCGCCGCTTTATCTGCAACTTGCCAGCTTTCGGCAAGTGGAGGCCTCGGGTTTACAAATAAGCCACAGCGCGGGCGCTCCGGTGGTCTATGTGGGGTTTGCTCTGCTGGTCACCGGTATCTTTATCATGTTTTATACTTCTCACCGACGAGTGTGGGCGTGGCTGGCCGTGGAGGATGGCGCCACCCGCTTGCTGCTGGCGGGTACCGGCAACCGCCGCCAGGCCGATTTCGCGCGCGATTTTGCTGAGTTGAGAAGGCGAGTGGCCGCTCGGCTCGATCAACTTGCCCAGCCGGTGGCGGCTGCGAGTTAAAGTTTGCATTCACAGTCAACAATATCATTTCGGTAGTTTCGTAGCGTTTGCTATTCTTATGTCAATCGCTATGGCTTGTAAGACTCCACTAGAGGAGGTCGATGATGGCCGTAACACGTGAACTGATGCTGGAACAGTTGGAGCAGGCAACCACCTGGAAAAAACTGACCGCTTGGGATGTCCTCTGGGCGTTGTTGGCGGTGGCGGGCTCGGGGTACGCCTACACGCTGTACCAGCCCTTTATGGACGGTTACGAGGTGGCGATCCAGATCGCCGCCACGCTGGGCTTGGTCGCTTGGGGGCTGTACTGGAAACCGGCCCGGTGGTTCGTTCTGGTCGCGACCGTGCTGGCCGTGACGGGATTCTGGCGCTACGGGACCGATTTTGGCGTGCGCAAGAGCGATTTCCTGCTCAAATATTTCCTGGAAAGCCAAGCCGCGTTCATGTGGATGAGCAGTTTGTTCGTGCTGGCGACGCTGGCCTATTTCGTGGCGCTGTTCGGGCGTTCCGGGTTTGTCGGCCGTACCGCCACCGCTTTGACCTGGAGCGCGGCGGTCATGGGTTTGACCGGATTGCTGGTGCGCTGGCGCGAGTCGTACCTGTTGGGCGCCGATATCGGCCACATTCCGGTCAGCAATTTGTATGAAGTCTTTATCCTGTTTGCGCTGGTTACCGCGCTGCTGTATCTGTTTTATGAAGACCGCTACCGCACCCGCAGCATGGGCGGCTTCGCGCTCCTGGTCATCAGCGGCGCGGTGGCCTTCTTGTTGTGGTACACCTTCGACCGCCAAGCCCACCATATCCAGCCGCTGATTCCGGCCTTGCAGAGTTACTGGATGAAAATTCACGTGCCGGCCAACTTCATCGGTTACGGGGCTTTTGCCTTGGCGGCGATGTTGGGAACGGCTTATTTGGTGCGATCCGGCGCGGAAGCCCGGAGTCCCGACGGTTTGTTGGCGCGCGTTTTGCCTCCGTCAGCGCTTCTCGATGAGGTGATGTACAAGGCGATCGCCTTGGGTTTCGCCGCCTTTACCATCGCCACCATTCTAGGGGCGCTGTGGGCGGCCGAGGCGTGGGGTGGCTACTGGTCCTGGGATCCCAAGGAAACCTGGGCGCTGATCGTCTGGTTGAATTACGCCGCTTGGTTGCATTTGCGCCTGACCAAAGGCTGGCGCGGCGCGCCGATGGCGTGGTGGGCGGTCATCGGCTTGTTCGTCACCCTGTTCGCCTTTTTGGGCGTCAACATGTTCTTGTCGGGCCTGCACTCGTACGGGTCGCTCTAACCGGACCCCGGCCTATTATTATTAGCGTGATTGAAAGAGAGCTATTCATGACCCCGTTTCTTCGCCTGTTGCTGGTTCTGCTGGCGTGCGCGTTACCGTTGACTGGCCTGCGCGCGGCCGATCCCGCCGCCGCGCCGCCGCCGTTTCAGGAGGGCAAGGACTATGTGCGGCTTTCGACGCCGGTGCCGCCTTCGGCTCCCGGCAAGGCGGAGGTGATCGAGTTTTTTTCGTACCGCTGCCCGCACTGCCACGAATTGGAGGGGACGGCTCAGGAGTGGCTCAAGCGCAAGCCGGACAACGTCAACTTCCTGCGAATACCGGTGGCGGCTGGGTTTAACCCGGATTATGAGTCCGCCGCGCGCGCTTACTACGCCGCCGAAGCGCTGGGCGTGCTGGACAAAATCCATCGGCCCCTGTTCGATGCCATCCACAAGGAAAAACGCAACCTGAGCACGGAGGACCAACTGGCGACGTTCTTCGCCGAACAGGGCGTGGACCAGGACGCTTTTCACAAAGCTTATAAGTCTTTTCAGACCGAAACCCGTTTGCAGAGAGCCAATCAGTTGGCGCAGCGCTATCGGGTGCGGGGTGTGCCGGCGATGTTCGTCAATGGTCAGTTTGAGGTGCGTTCGCTGCGTATCTTTGAAACGGTGGATTTCCTACTGGCGCGTTGAGCGGTCCTCGGGCAGGGAGGTCGCAGGTGATGAAGGCCGCGCCAAACGGAACGCGCCGGTTGCGGCTGCTCAGCTACAACATCCAAAGCGGGCTGTCGACGAGCAAATATTCCGAGTACGTCACCCGCAGTTGGAAGCATGTCGTGCCGGTGCCGTCGCGGATGCTCAACCTCGACCGCATCGCCCGGCTGCTGTCCGATTACGACATCGTCGGCTTGCAGGAAGTGGACGCCGGCAGCCTGCGCAGCGGTTTCGTCAATCAAGTCAAATATCTGGCGGATAACGCCGGATTCAGTTACGTGTTCGATCAGTCCAACCGCAAGATCGGCATGATCTCCCAACACGGCAACGCGCTGTTGAGCCGAGTACAGCCAGCCGCCATCACGGAATATAAACTGCCGGGTTTGATTCCCGGTCGAGGCGTGCTGGAGGTGCGGTTCGGGGCCGGCGCAAATGCCTTGCACGTCTTGATCCTGCACATGGCGTTGGGGCGGCGCGGCCGGCTGCGGCAGTTCGAGTTCGTGGCCGAGCTGGTGCGCGAATACGGGCACGTGATCCTGATGGGGGATTTGAACTGCGGCTCGGACAGTCCGGAAATGAAAGCCCTGCTGGAAGCGGCCCGCCTGCACGATCCGAGTCCGGGGCTTTACACCTTTCCCAGCTGGCAACCGGCCCGGCAGCTCGATCACATTTTGGTCTCGTCCTCGATCACGGTCGAGCGGGTCAAAGTGCTGGAAGAACACACCTATTCCGACCATTTGCCGATCGCCATGGACGTCCGCTTGCCCAAGGCGCTGAAATTATCGGCCAAAGGTAACGGCTGAGGATGCACGCCGAAGAGCGCACCCCGGATTTATGGGTTGCCTTGGCGCGGCAGATCGGCGTCGTGACTGCCGCGCCCTTTATTGTTCGCGGCCGACAGGCGGTCGGCGGCGGCTGTATCAACCAGGCTTGGCGGATCGGCGACGGCGAACGCAACTATTTCGTCAAGCTCAATAGCGGCGCCGGTAAAACGATGTTCGAAGCCGAAGCGGCGGGTTTGGCGGAGCTGGCCGCGACCGCGACCGTGCGGGTCCCCGAACCCGTCGCTCATGGCGTCATCGGAGAGCGGGCTTATCTGGTGTTGGAATACCTGCCGCTAGTGGGGTGCGACGCAATGGCGATGGAGTTGCTGGGACGCCAGCTAGCGCTGCTGCACGCCCGAGCGCAACCTTACTTCGGCTGGCACCGGGATAATACTGTTGGCTCCACGCCGCAGCGCAACGGCCGCTTCGAAAATTGGCCGGAATTCTGGCGCGAGCGCCGTCTGGGCGATCAGCTCGATCTGGCGGCCCACCACGGTCATGGCGGCAACTTGCAACGCCAGGGCGAGCGCCTGCGGGGGCGGCTGGACGCATTGTTCGCGGGCTACAGCCCGGTTCCCGCTTTATTGCACGGTGACCTTTGGAGCGGTAACGTCGGGTGCGCGCACAACGGGCAGCCAGCGATCTTCGACCCCGCCGTCTATTACGGCGACCGCGAAGCCGATCTGGCCATGACCGAGCTGTTTGGCGGTTTCCCCGCGTGCTTTTACGGCGCCTATCGCGAGGCGCTACCCTGGCAAGCCGGTTATCCGCTGCGGCGCACGCTGTATAATCTGTACCACGTTCTCAATCATCTCAATGTGTTCGGTGGCGGTTATCGTGCGCAAGCCGAAGACATGATCGCTCGCTTGTTGGCGGAGCTCGGCTGAGCGATGGTATGGAGTACTGGCTTTCTTTGTGGGGGCGGTCTCGCTAGAATGCGCCTCTTGTCGTATTCCTTGCGGGGTATCCATGTCTCAAGCAGCCAGCCGCCAGCCGGCGACGTTCTGGTTTGCGGTGTTCAGCAAGCCCCGTCGCGAGGTGGAGGCGACCGAGCAGCTTGAGCGTCAAGGCTATCTGGCATTCCTGCCCCGGGTGTGCTCGCGGCGCCGGTTGCGTGGCCAATGGCGGGATGTGATAGAACCCATGTTCCCGCGTTACCTGTTCCTGCAAGCCGTGCTGGGCCAGGATGATCTGCGGCCGATCCGCTCGACCCGAGGCGTGATCGGTTTGGTGCGCTTCGGCGGCGAGCCGCAGCCGGTGCCGGAAGCGGTGATGGCCGAACTGCGCCGGCTTTGCCCCGGCAGTGACGGTGTGCTGGAGTTGCCGGCCCCGTTGGTTCCGGGCGCCCGCGTGTGCGTTTTGGAAGGGCCGTTCGCCGGCTGTGAAGCGGAACTGCTGAGCCTGGACGGCGAACGCCGGGCGCTGGTATTGCTGGAATTGCTCGGACGCTCGAACACGGTCGCGTTGCCGCTGGATATGTTGGCGCCTTTAAGTTGACGCCTCGAAACCTTTCTGTCGCCTGCCGCAAAGCCGCTCTCTTTTGAACCTGTAAAACTGACCGGGCAACGCGCTTGCCCGAAGCACCCGCCCATGGACCCTTATCAACTGACCCACCTCAAACAGCTCGAAGCCGAGAGCGTTCATATCATCCGCGAAGTGGCCGCCGAGTTTGAAAAACCGGTCATGCTGTATTCGATCGGCAAAGACTCCTCGGTGATGCTGCATCTGGCGCTCAAGGCCTTTTATCCGGGCAAGCCGCCTTTCCCGCTACTTCACATCGACACCACCTGGAAATTCCGGGACATGATCCGTTTTCGCGACGCGCAAGCGGAGCGGTTGGGGCTGGAATTGCTCGTCTACACCAATGAAGAGGGCGTCCGTCAGGGGATCAACCCGTTCACGCACGGTTCGCGGGTCTATACCGACGTCATGAAAACCCAGGCGCTGAAGCAAGCGTTGGAATTGCACGATTTCGATGCGGCCTTTGGCGGGGCCCGCCGGGATGAGGAGCGTTCCCGCGCCAAGGAGCGGGTGTATTCGTTTCGCGACCGCAACCATCGCTGGGACCCCAAGAACCAGCGGCCCGAGCTGTGGAACCTGTATAACGGCCGGGTTCACAAAGGGGAAAGCATCCGGGTTTTTCCGCTGTCCAATTGGACCGAACTGGATATTTGGCAATATATCCACCTGGAAAACATTCCGATCGTGCCTTTATATTTGTCGGCCCAACGCCCCGTCGTGGAGCGTGAAGGAACCTTGCTGATGGTCGACGACGAGCGGATGCCGTTGGCGCCCGGTGAAGTCCCGACACAGGAATGGGTCCGGTTCCGCACCCTGGGTTGCTATCCGCTGACCGGCGCGGTCCGTTCTCGGGCCGCGACTCTGCCGGACATCATTCAGGAAATGCTGTTGACCCGCCATTCGGAGCGCCAAGGCCGCTTGATCGATCATGATGCGGTCGGTTCGATGGAGGAGAAAAAGCGGCAAGGGTATTTCTAGAACTAAGCTACGTTCGTTGAGAATTGAGTTGAATCTCGGCGGTTTTTATGATCGTTGGAACGGTTGCTGAAGTCGAGTCCGGTTTGCCAGACTGATCTGATTTTACCTATGAAGAAAGTTATTGACTATAAGTCTGTCTTTTCTCTGTTACTGCTATTAATAATAGTAGAACTAGGGTCGGGTCTATGGGCTAATACGCGTGATTGGAATGCGGTCCTTATTCCAGCCTCCTTGAACACCGATACGGCCGTCAAGTTAGTGGGTGATCAAACTCAGATGTTGACGCTCGCTTTACAGGCTACGGAATCTGTTCGAAAACAAAGCGCCGATCATGATATCGGCCTGGAATGGGATTTTCCTCAAGAAATGCAACTGATCAGTAACGAGGGTGTTTTCAAGCAGACCGCCTTCGAATCTCGCAGGGAACGCGGTAGAAATTATTTTTCATTGGCCTTCCGGGTCAATAACGCTAATTTGCTGGGTAAACCCGGAGAAAGGATCAACTCGGACTGGCAATACCAGTCTTTTTTTGTGAGGGTGCCCCCTGCAATCTCCGATGAAAATGCCTATGTGAATTTAACGTTACGAGATAAAGGTCAATCTTATAACTGGCGCTGGCCTTTGCGTATTTCTCGCTTCAACCCGACCAAAGCTCACCCAAAAACCAACATTGGTTTGTGGGATTACGGCTTTTATCGTGCCGGAACAGCCAGCGACGGCATCGCTGATTTTTTCCGGGCGGTTGGCATCAATTTTACTCAGAGAGCCTCCGATCAGGTCTTTTTTGCTGCCCTGAAGAAAAGAAGCATCACAGTGGGGGGGTACACCCATCATGCTGTTTTTGCAGCACCGCAGGCCACGGATAGCCGGGTAAGCGGCGAAGTGTTGCCCCGCCAGTTTGCTTGCCCACAAGCGAGTCTGGAGCTGTCTCCAAAATCTCCTGTGGCGGGAGTCGAGGAGCTTGCGAGAAATGCTCTACAGGGTGACGGCATGGCGGTGATCGATTACGAGCCCACAGGTCTCGATGGATTTTGCGACAAGGCCATCAATAGATTCAAGGAAGAATATAAGGTCAACGCTGATAAGTTCGATATTTTCCGGCGTTATTTTTCCGCGCAAAAACTGCAAACCTACCACTCCAAAGATCCCGCGATCAGCGACATCTACGGGCAGTGGAAACAATTCAACAGCCAGCAAACCAGCGCGTATATCCAGCAGATCAGAGAGGAGTTGAGAAAAAAAGCTCCGGGGGTTCGTTTTGGGGTGACCACGGGTCGAAGTTATGGCGCCAACCCTGAATCCGTCGCAGCTCTGGGCAACGATAATTCCTTGCTGGCGGATGATGTGGATATCATCATGCCGCAGCTATATTTCGGTTATGATGGCGCCAATGTCAAGCTGTTAATGCGA
The DNA here is from genome assembly GCA_003527885.1 of Candidatus Competibacteraceae bacterium. GTDB lineage: Bacteria > Pseudomonadota > Gammaproteobacteria > Competibacterales > Competibacteraceae > Competibacter_A. Next base: position 3,265 of record DPWB01000036.1, on the reverse strand, counting down.
TATACCCAGGGCTGGCGGGAGACCCTGGCGGCGCGAAAGACGAAAGCACGGTTATGGCCACTGTTATTAATCCGTTATCCAGGTCTCAGTCAAGATCAACCACCCTTACGGGTTCGACAGCAGATTTTAGGGGCGTTGGCTTCCGGGGCGCAGGGCATCGTGATCTATGCCCCTCACAATCTGGAAGCAGATCACTGGATTGCGATTGCCGACACCATGAAAGAGATTGCGGCTTACGAAAGTTTTTACCAACAAGGCCGGCGGGTTGACGATCTTTTCAAATTGCAGGACATGCCGGCCCATCAGGCTGTTCAGAATGTGTGGCCCGATTATAAAGAGATCATTGAGGGGCCTGATTGGGCGTTCACAGCCCACGAATGGCAGGGAAACTATTTGCTGACTTTATTCAATCTGGGCGAGCGAGGTGATTTGGATTTTACGGTCACTCCTTCACAAAAGGCAACGTTGCTTAAACTAGACGACGCCACTGCCAAAGGCGATTTTAAATGGGCGGTTAAGGCCGGTCATATTGGATTTATCCTGCTGTCAAAACAATGATTTATTGGAGCTCATGCAGCAGATGGAACCCGCAAATAGCCATTCGGCGCGAGATTGTATTGCCCTCTTGCCCGTCTCTTTCTTTTCACCTATTTCGGCCACGGGCTAGTTTATCGTCATGTCGCACGCTTCTCCCTTAATCGAACAAGATATTGCCGCTTATCTTGAGGCTCACGAGCGGAAGGACCTGCTGCGCTTCATCACTTGCGGTAGTGTCGATGACGGCAAAAGTACGCTGATCGGGCGGTTGCTGTACGACACCCAGTTGATTTACGAAGACCAATTGGCCGCCGTGCGCCGCGATACCGTCAAATACGGCACCACCGGCGAGGAATTGGATCTGGCGCTGCTGGTGGACGGCTTGCAGGCCGAGCGGGAGCAGGGCATCACCATCGATGTCGCCTACCGCTATTTTTCCACTGAAAAACGCAAGTTTATCATCGCCGATACACCCGGCCACGAGCAGTACACCCGCAACATGGCGACCGGCGCCTCGACCGCGCAACTGGCCATCCTGCTGGTGGACGCGCGCAAGGGCGTGCAGGTGCAAACCCGCCGCCACAGCTTCATCGTGTCGCTGCTGGGTATCCGCCATCTGGTGCTGGCGATCAACAAGATGGATTTGGTCGGATTCGACCGGGCGACATTCGAACGGATTCGCGAGGATTACTGCAATTTCGTGGATAAGCTAGGGGTGCGGGACGTGCGCTGCGTGCCCGTCTCCGCCTTGCGCGGCGATAACGTGGCGCAGCGCTCACAGGCCATGCCTTGGTACGGCGGGCCGTGTTTGTTGCAGCTTTTGGAAGACGTGGAGGTCGCCGCCGACCGCAATCTGCGCGACTTCCGGTTTCCGGTGCAGTTCGTCAACCGGCCCAACCTGGATTTTCGCGGTTTCTGCGGCACCATCGCCGCCGGCAAAGTGCGGCCCGGCGATCCGGTGGTGGTCTTTCCCTCGGGGCGGCGCAGCCGGGTGACCGCTATCGTCACCGCCCAGGGCGAACTGCCCGAGGCTTTCGCCGGTCAGGCGGTGACCCTGACCTTGCGCGATGAGATCGATGTCAGTCGCGGCGATCTGTTGGTCGATCCGAGCCGGCTGCCGGCGGTGGCCGATACCTTCGATGCCCGGGTGGTCTGGATGGCGGATGCGCCCCTGTTGCCGGGCCGGCAGTACGATCTGAAAATCGGAGCCCGGCTGATCCCCGCCATCCCCAGCCTGCTGCACCACCGGATCGATGTCAACACGCTGGAACACCAGCGCGTCGACGAGTTGGGCCTGAACGAGATCGGTTATTGCCGTTTTGCCCTGAACCAGCCGATTCCCTTCGATGCTTACGAGGAAATTCCGGGCACCGGTGGTTTTATCGTCATCGACCGGGTCAGCAACGCCACGGTCGGCGCGGGGATGATCGTGCGGCCGGTCGCCCAGCCCCTGGTGGACAAATCGCGCAACGTGGTCTGGCACGATCACAAGGTGACCAAGTTGCAACGGGCCAATCAGAAGGCGCAGCAACCGTGCGTGATCTGGTTGACCGGTTTGTCGGGGTCGGGAAAATCGACGCTGGCCAACGGCTTGGAACAGCGGCTGCTGCAACGCGGCTATCACAGTTATTTGTTGGACGGCGATAACGTGCGCCACGGGCTCAATCAGGATTTGGGCTTTTCTCGGGAAGACCGCATCGAGAACATCCGACGGATCGGGGAAGTGGCGGCGTTGTTCGTCGATTCCGGCCTGATCGTGATTACCGCCTTCATCTCGCCGTTTCGGGCCGACCGGGCGCTGGTGCGGGAGTTGGTGCAGGAAGGCGAGTTTGTCGAGGTCTATGTGCAGGCTTCGCTGGAAGCCTGCGAGCGCCGCGACCCAAAAGGCTTGTACGCCAAGGCGCGCGCCGGAGTGATTCGGGATTTCACCGGGATCGATTCGCCTTACGAAGCGCCCGAGCGGCCGGAACTGGCGCTCGACACCGAACGTGAATCGGTGGAAATGTGCCTGGAAGGCCTGCTGGGCTATCTCAGCGAACGGCGGATTTTGCGGGGAAATTAGCGGCGTTCGCGGGGAGGCCGTTGCAATAAACTCCGCCCGTCGACGGCCACCACGCTCGCTCGGAGATTCGAGTCCAGCCCCGCGCTGGGCCGTGACAGCAAGAGGAGACTTCCGATGTCCCAGATCGCCTTTATCACCGGCGCCACTTCCGGCTTCGGCGCGGCCTGCGCCCGGTTGTTCGCCGCCAACGGCTGGTGGCTGATCCTTTGCGGGCGGCGTCTGGAGCGCCTCGAAGCCTTGCGGGTCGAGCTGGCCGGGGCGGTTTCCGTGCACGCCGTCACGCTCGATGTTCGCGACGGATCGGCCGTCAACGCGGCCCTGGCCGCGCTGCCGTCCGCCTTCGCCGAAATCGATGTGCTGGTCAACAATGCGGGGCTGGCGCTCGGGTTGGAACCGGCCCAGCAGTGCGACATGGAGGATTGGCAGCGGATGATCGACACCAATATCAAGGGCTTGCTGTACTGCACGCGGGCAATTTTGCCGGGGATGGTCGCCCGCGATCGCGGTCACATCGTCAATATCGGTTCGGTGGCGGGCAGTTACCCTTATCCCGGCGGCAATGTCTACGGGCTGTCTCTTATACACATCTCCGATCCCACCAGACCGCACTAGACCTCGTATGCCGTCTCCTGCTTGAAAAAAAAATCACTGACAACACAACACCGA
>DPWB01000296.1:3605-4897 GCA_003527885.1 Candidatus Competibacteraceae bacterium | reverse complement strand
GATCAGACCGGGATCGGACATGCGCGCGACGCCGCCCTGCTTGCGGATATCGGCCGGCACGCGCTCCAGGGCCATGACCGCCACCGCGCCCGCTTCCTGGGCGATCTGGGCCTGTTCCACGTTGACCACATCCATGATGACTCCGCCCTTGAGCATCTGCGCCAACTGAGCGTTCAGGAGATATCGGTTCTCTGCCATACTGCACTCGCTGCCTATAACGGGAAAGCGGTCACGAGAGCCGCGCCGCCCGGACCTGCGGCCCGTAGAGGAGGTGAATTATACCACCATCGACGAACGGGGCCGCACCTTCTCGCACGGCTCTTTTCCGACCCGAACGCCTCATGATCTTTAGCGGGGGATCGCGGATGAAATTCTGCTTCGCCCACCCAAAATCGGCCATGCCCGACCGTTGGCACGGCGCCGTTCTGGCCTTGCTGGCGGCCGCTCTCTTTGGCGCCAGCATCCCTTCCGCCAAACTGCTGCTCGGCGCCATCGGGCCGGCCACCCTGGCGGGTTTGCTGTATCTGGGAGCCGGGAGCGGGGTCGGCGTGATCCTGACGGTTCGCGCCTGCCTGAAAACCCGTCGCGCGGAAGCCCCTTTACTCGGGACCGACTGGCTTTGGCTGGCGGCTATCGTCATCGCGGGCGGCTTGCTGGGACCGGTCTTGCTCATGGCGGGCTTGCGGGTGACCCCCGCCACCAGCGCGGCGCTGTTGCTCAACCTCGAAAACCTGCTCACGCTGCTGATCGCCTGGCTGGTGTTTCACGAGAATGTGGATCGACGGGTCGGCTTGGGTGCGCTGGCCATCCTGGCCGGAGCGGTGCTTTTATCCTGGCAAGGGGATTTCAACGCCCCTCGGGCGGGCGCGCTGGCGATAGCAGGGGCCTGTCTGGCGTGGGCCATCGACAACAATTTGACCCGCAAGCTGGCGGTGGCCGACCCCTTGCTGATCGTGACGGTAAAAGGCTTGGTTGCCGGTCCGGTCACGCTCGCCATAGCCGCCGCTCTGGGCGAGCCTTTCCCCGCGCCGGGCCTCGCCGTGGCGGCGGGCGCGATCGGAGCCCTCGGTTACGGCGGCAGCCTGATCGCCTTCGTGCTGGCGTTGCGCTATCTCGGGGCCGCCCGCACCGGCGCGTATTTCGCCACGGCGCCGTTCATGGGCGCGGCGTTGGCCGCGCTCTGGCTGGCTGAACCTCTAACCTGGCCACTGATCGCGGCCGGCGCGCTGATGCTGGTCGGGGTCTGGTTGCACCTGACCGAACGGCACGACCATTTTCACCTGCATGACGCC
>DPWB01000296.1:596-3335 GCA_003527885.1 Candidatus Competibacteraceae bacterium | reverse complement strand
CCCGGCGAACCGCATGTCCACGAACACGTCCATGCCCCTCTCGAACATACTCACCCGCACTACCCGGACATCCATCACCGGCACCGGCATTCCGGCGGTTAAAGGGCTCTGCGCGGTCGCTCCGCTCATCGGTGGCGCGAATGCTCGACCGTCACCGCCGCCGGAACGGGAGAAGCGGGCCCGGCCAACCGCCGCCGCAGCAGCGCCACTACGGATTCACGAGAGCGCGGCGTTGGCGCACCTGACTGGCCCGCGCCAAGCAGATCCGCCACTTCCAACAGCAAGGGTGGCCGCAGCCGGGACTGTTCCATCGCCTCGCGATCCCGCAGCACCGCCGCCGCTTCGCCCTGGACCCTGACAGCGCCTTCATGGAACAACGCGATATCGTCCGCCCAGGCATACGCCAGTTCCACATCGTGCGTCGAAAACACCAGAGTCGTACCGGCCTCGTGCAGCTTTTGTAAAGCGTCCAACAACCGCGTCACGCCCCGCGCGTCCAGTCCGGCGGTCGGTTCGTCGAGCACCAGAATTTCCGGTCGCATGGCCAACACGCCGGCAATGGCGACCCGCTTCTTCTGACCGAAACTGAGGGTATGCGTGGCGCGGCGGGCCAGCGGAGTGATCTGCAACGCCTCCAGCACCTCGATCACCCGCTCGCGAACCACCGGCTCGGGTAGGCCCAAATTCAACGGTCCAAAGGAAACGTCCTGCTCGACGGTCGCGGCGAACAACTGGTCGTCCGGCTCCTGCAACACCAAACCGACCCGGCAGCGCCAGCGAACGAGCGAACGGCGGTCGTAAGCAACCGGCTGGCCGTCCAGCCAGATGGCGCCCCGAGCGGGCCGAAACGTCCCGTTGAGATGCAGCAAGAGCGTGGTCTTACCGGAGCCGTTGGCGCCCAGAATAACCAATTTCCGGCCCCGCTCGACGCTCAGGTCGAGCGCCCGCAGGGCGACGATCCCACCGGGATACCGGTAATCCAGCCCGCGCGCCGCCAGCAGAGGAGCGCTCATGGCAGCGCGCGCGCCAGCAACCCGCTTGTCGTCCCAACCAGACCAACGCCCAGCAGGCCGAGCGCCAAACGCCCCCATGAAAACGGCTGTTCGGCTCTCAGCACCCGCAATTCGCCGGTATAACTCCTGGCGGTCAACCCGATTTCCATGCGCCGGGCCTGCTCCAGCCCACGCTGGAACAAACCGCCGGCCAGCAGCGCCAGGGAGCGCAAGCCATGGCCGAAGCGCGAATAACCCAGCCGCGCCGCCTGCGCCCGCCGGCCGGTCACCGCCCGTTCGGCGAAGACAAAAATCAGCCGGTACACCAACAGAATCAATTCGACCACACCGGCCGGAACCTTGATCCGCCGCAGCAGCGGCGCCCAATCCACAACGGGCGTGGTCAATGCCAAAAAGGCCAGACAACTCACCGCCGCCAGCGCCCGCAGCGTCGCGGCGAGCGCGAGGTGCGCGCCTTCCGGGGAGAAGCGCAGCGCGAAACCCTCGGTGAAGTCCAACGATACCGCCAGAAACGGCGCGCCCGCCAGCAAAAACAGCGCCGGTGCGGCCAGCATTCCCAACAGCGCCCGCAGCGGCACCCCCGCGCCAAAAACCGTGGCAAAAACCGCGACCACCCACACCAACGGCGCCGTAGTCAACGGCGGCGATACCAGCGCTACCCCCAACAACCCCAAGGCCGGAACCAGCTTTTCGGCCGGATGCCGGTCGCTCCAGCGATTGCTCCAGGCGTGGTGGTCAATCGCCCGCATCGGCGCGCTCCCGCCGAGCGCGCGCCTGCCCGCGTTTGAAGCCCAGGTAATAACCCAGCACCCCCGCGCCCAGCGCCGCCTGCAAAGCGAACAGTCCGCTGGCAAGCTCCGGCGGCGGCTTCCAGACCGAATCGAACCAGGGCCGATAAGCGGGCTGGAGCGCGGCAACGGCAGCGATTGCCTGACGGTCGGAGCCGGCGAACTCGGCCCCTTGGCGACCACCGCCGATCAAAACCGAACCCACTAGAACGACGACCGACAACAGAACCCACTCAACGCCGTGGACTTTCACGAGCGGGCCTCCGCGCCGGAGGCGTCGGATGGAAAATTGAGGCTTTGCAATTCGTCGCCGCTGTATTCCCGCAAGAACTTGACAACCGCCACGGTCAGCACCCCTTCCACCACGGCCAACGGCAACTGCGTCGGCGCGAATACGCCCGCGAATTTGAGAAATGAGCCCGCCCAACCGCTCGCCGGATCGGGAAAGGCCAGCGCCAGTTGGCCGGCGCTGGTCAGATAAGTCGCCAGATCGCCCGACAGCGCGGCCAGAAACACGCTGGCGGCAAGCGGCGCACTCAGCCACCGCGCGGCGCGCAACACCCCATACGCGACCCAAGGGCCCGCCACCGCCATCGAAAACACGTTTGCTCCCAGCGTGGTCAATCCCCCGTGCGCCAGCAACAACGCCTGAAACGTCAAAACGATGGTTCCCAGCAACGCCACGACCGACGGCCCGAACAGAATCGCCCCCAGACCAGTGCCGGTGGCGTGCGAACAACTGCCGGTCACCGAGGGCAACTTGAGCGCTGACAGCACGAAGGCGAACGCCCCCGACGCCGCCAGCAACAACTTGGTTTGCGGTTGATCCCGCATCAGGCGGTTGACCCGGTGGGTGCTGAGCGCGACGAACGGCAGCGCGATCACGGTCCAGGCGGCGGCGTGCAGCGGCGGCAGGAACCCTTCGGCGATATGCATGG
>DPWB01000296.1:0-299 GCA_003527885.1 Candidatus Competibacteraceae bacterium | reverse complement strand
CGGCAGGTCTCCTGGCTCACAGGTTCTCGTCGCTCGCCCAGCCTTCCCAGCCTTTTCGGCCAGTGGCGCGCGCGGGGGGGCGCGACTCGCTGTTTACAGTTGCGGGGGCAGCTCTGGAATGGGCGGCCGGGGCCGTCGCACCAGATTCCCTTTTGATCCCCTTGGAGCCGAAAGAAAGCCCTCGGGAACCCATGTCGGATTTACCATCTGTCTCTTATACACATCTCCGAGCCCACGAGACCGTACTAGATCTCGTATGCCGTCTTCTGCTTGAAAAAAAAAAGAAAGAGGACACGAGC
>DPWB01000147.1:425-11041 GCA_003527885.1 Candidatus Competibacteraceae bacterium | reverse complement strand
ACCCAAGCTTCACCCTCTCGGACCGCTACCCGCGGCCCGAAGGGGTTGGCGGCGCCGACGAACAGTCCGTGCTCGGTCGAGACCAAACCACGGAACCCGTAATTGTAACGGTTGCCGAAGCCGTCGGTAGTGACCGGCAGCCAGTTATCGCCATCGAAACTGCGATAGAGGTCGCCGCCGGACTGCCGTTCCATGATGCCATCCAGTCCGACGCGGTTGACGATTTGCCGGAAACGTTCCGCCCAATTTTGCTGGTTGGCGAAATACAGCATCAGGCTCCAATCGAAGGTGCCCAGATAAAGCCAGCCATCGTGGGCCATCATCCGCCAGAAATAGCCGTTGAAGGCGTTGCCGAAGCCGGGCGGATAACCGGAGGTCGCCGCTTTGCCGTCGCGGGGCGCGCCGACCACCACGTCCCAGTCGCCATCGGGATAAAAGCGGATCAGTTCGGGGGCGGCCGGGCCGATTTTGTTCACCAGATCGATCCCGCCGTTTTGAATGCCGCCGCCGATATAGAGCGCGCCCTTGAACTCCTGAAAGCTCATCACCATCTGGTTGAACACGCCCCGATGGGCGCCTTTTTCGAGCACCAGCTCCCAGCGATAAGGCGGGTTGCCCTCGGCCCGCGTCCGCCAGACCTGGTAGCCTTGCCGGATGTTGCCGGTGCCGGCGTACAGGTGCTCGCCAAACGCCGCCATCTCGAAGACGACCACGTTGTCGGGGTCGCCGAAGCCCGGCGTGTTGACGGGGCGCCAGTCGCCCTTGAGCGGGTCGCGGCTTTCGTAGATGACGGCGATGCCGGAGGTGTTGGGCTGGCCGCCGGCTTGTCCGGTCGGCGCGGTGAACAGCCGGCCCTCGAACGGCGTCAGCGTGCGGATCGAATTGGTCGGCAAGTTGACCAAGCCCGGTTTGGAGACCGGAGTGAATTCCTCGCCGTCCACGCTGCGCAGGATCATCGCGCCGGGACCGCGCGCCGAGGCGTAGGTGGCGACGTACAAAGCCGGTTGCGGGTCGGAGTCGCCCTGAAAAACCGCCATGCCGCGATAGCCCATGTCGCGCGGGACCGGCGAGCCGTGCAGGCCGGCGATCATGGGGGAACGAAACACCTCGCGCCAGCTCCCGGAAAGGGGATCGTACTGGTAAATCCGGGCGCGCATGTCGAGCTCGTAGAGGTCGTCAGGGCATTCCACCGGCCAGAACGGAAAGCGCTTGGGAATTTTGGACGCTTTCAACATGCACATGTTGGCGCGGGTCACGCCGACATAAAGATGACCTTTATGCCAGGCCATCGAGTGGGGATACGAATTGTGGCCGTCGCCGAAACCGTTGGAGGCGATCTTGCGGAAATCGTGGCGGGACAGCCCGGCGGGCGGGCCGGGCTCAGAAGCTCGCCAGCAGGGAGTCGGATTCGGCGTCGTCATGTTGGAGTTCGGGGAGGTCGGTGGCGGCGGGCGCGAGATTGGCTTGGGCGGCGAGAAAGCGCAACGCCGGACGCACCAGCCGGCGCGGTTTGGAAAGGGGAAAAAAATGGCCGGCGTTCGGCACCAGCCGCAGCCGGTAATTCGGGCAAAGCCGGCGCAGCGCGAAACCGCTGCGCACGGTGGTCGATTGTTCGCCGTATACGCCGAGGATGGGTTGCCGCACTGTGGCCAAGCGGGCTGGGGTCAGATCGTCGTGCGACAGGTATTCCTGCCGGATCGAGGTGGACTCCTGCAAGTGCAGCCAGCGGTGCGCGGTGCCGCCGCGCCGGGACGGGTTGCCGGCCAGGCCGAACACGCGGGGCAGATGCTCGCCCGCCGCCGGGTTGTGCAGGTGCGAACGGGCCATTTCCACCAGCAGTTGGTAACCGCTTTCGGGCGCTTCGTCGTCGAGCACGATGCCGGCTTGTTCGAAGCGCGGTCGCCAGTGCGGCCAGTGCGGCCAGTCGCGCAGGCGCAGGTGCGGCTGCACGGTCCGCAACCGGGCATCGGCCAAAATCAGGCTGATGACCCGTTCGGGAAACAGCACGGCGAACAGCAGCGCCACCGCGCCGCCGTAGCTGTGGGCCAGCAGGTGGACGCGCTCCAGCTTGAGATAATCCAGCAACCGCGCCAGATCGTGGACCAGGACTTGCGGGGAATAGCCTTGCGCGGGGATGTCGCTGCGGCCGTGGCCGCGCAGGTCGTAAGCGGTGAGGCTACAGAGTTGGCTGAGCGGTCGGACGATGCCCAGGTGCCAGAAGCCCAGATTGGCGGCCAAGCCGTGAACCAGTACCAGATCGCCGCACGGCGCTGGGACATTTTCCAGCCGACAGGGAAATTGCAGGTAATGCAGGCCGACGCCGGCCAAGCGGGCGACGGGCATTACTCCTCCAGATAACCGAGCATGGCCAGCTGCGCCAGGATTTTTTCCTTTTCGCTGTCGGGCATGGCCTCGGACGGCCGTTCACCGCGGTTGACAGGGAGCGTGGGCGGGCCTTGGCGGACAGGATGCCGCTGTAGCCAGCCCCCGTCAAAGCTCGCGCTCGCCACCTTGCCGTCAAAATCTTCCGGGATCGGTAGGTTCAGGCTGTGCAACAGTGTGGCGGCCACGTCGGCGATGGGAAACAGCGCTCCGGTCGCGCCGGCGCGAATGCCGGGTCCGGCCGCCAGAAACACGCCGTCGGGATGGTGGGTGCCGACCGGGCGCGGGCGCTGGCCCACCGGCGGCGAAACGTTACGGATCGAAACGAAGCCGTAATCGGCCAGCACCAGCGTCAAATCCGGCGCGGTGGCGGTGGCCTGGCCGGGAAAGGCGTCTTCGCGGACCAGAATGTCGCGGATCGCGGGCTGGCCGGTGGCGGGGTCGATCAGCTCATAAAGCTGCCCCATCAACCGCTCGCGAAACGCGAAATAGTCGCCCGGCGCGATGCCCGGCTCACCGGGGGCCCGCGCGACTCGGATGATGATGCCGTTGCTGGAAGGCGTGGGGCAGTAAGCGACGGTCTTTTGCCAGTTCAGGTAGGCGAAGGGGCTGGCCTCCCGGCGCTGGGCCGCCGCCGTGCCGTCCAGGGTTTGGTAGACCAGATGGCCCAGATCGGCCAGATAACGGTTGATGCGCACGATGGTGGCCGAGCCGCGAAAACCGTGATCCGAGGCCATGAACACCCGCGCCTCCGGTCCGGCCAGGGCGACCAGTTGTTCCAAGTAGCTGTCCAGATTGCGGAAATAACTCAGACACAGCTCGCGAAGCTGCTGGTGAAGGGGGCTGGGACAGTCCGGCTGCAAGCCGGGATCGAGGTAATACCACGCCTGGTGCTGGATTTTATCCACGCCGTCGAACAGCACCGCCAGCAAATCGGGGCGATCTTCGACCAACAGTTTGCGGGCCACTTCGAACCAGAGCTTTTCGCGCGGCAGGTGGTAGCGCACCCAGTCGGCCAAGTAAGCCTCGTCCATGTCGTTGCCGACTTCGTTTTCCCGCTCGAAATCCCAGGCCAGTTCCTTGGGATGAAAACCGGGGATGGCTTGCAAGCGTTCGTACAGCGCCTTCGGGGTCATGTTGCGGCGCAGGTGCCGCCAGGGCGTGAAGCCGGGAATCAGGCTGCCGTTGATTTTCGGCGGTGGCGCCATGATCGGAAAGTTGAGCGAAACCACCTTCCGGCTCTGTCGGCCGGCGATGCTCCAGAGCGTCTCGCAGCGGATGTCGCGAAAATCGTAGAGGGTGAAAAACACCTCGGTTTGCCGGTCGTCCGCCCGCATGAAATCGTAGATGCCGTGTTCGCCGGGATTGCGCCCGGTGACCAGCGTGGTCCAGGCCGGCGGCGTGAGCGGGTGCGGCGTGGAGCGCAACGGCGCCCGGAAACCCCGTTCCATGAACGATTTGAGAAACGGCATGACGGTACCCTGACCGGGCCGGTCCCGGATCAAGTCGTCGAGCAGGTGAAAAGTAGCGCCGTCCAGGCCGAGAAACAGAGTTTGGCTCACGACGGGCTCCAGAAAAATCGAGGGCTGGCGGTGGACGGGCGAAGGTGGGTCGGAGCAATCATGGAGGTTAGGGTATGGGTGGGCTTAGAGCACTTTGGCAGAGTATTTTTGAACATGGCCTGAACGATGGCGACAACGGTAGCGTATGGGAAACCTCCCTGCAATCATCAAGCCATTATCCGGAAAAGTCGAATGGAGAATTCGGCTGAAGCTCTGTTAAAGTTATACGGTCAGCCGGTATTAACCTGGGTTGCCAAAATAAAACCGCCAAGTCATCGATAAAGGAGAAGAACATGCAGCGTCGTGAGTTTATGAAAAAAACCGGTCTGGGCATGGCCGCCGTCGCCGCCAGTGCGGCCGTGCCCGCCATCGCTCAGTCGCAAGCCCCGGCGCCTGCCCCGGCGCCCGAGTCCGCGGCCCAGTCGCAAGGACAAGGGTTGCCCGTCATCAAATGGCGGATTGCCTCCAGCTTCCCCAAGAGCCTGGATACGATTTACGGGGGCGCCGAGGTGCTGGCCAAGCGGATCGCCGAACTGACCGATGGCAAGTTCGAAATTCGCGTGTTCGCGGGCGGCGAGCTGGTGCCGCCGTTTGGGGTGTTGGACGCCGTGCAGCAGAACACCGTGGAGTGCTGCCATACCTGCGGCTATTACTTCCACGGCAAGAACAAGACCTTTTCCATCGATACCGCGATCCCGTTTGGCCTGAACGCCCGGCAGATGAACGGCTGGTATTATTTTGGCGAAGGTCTCGCGCTGACGCGCGAATTTTTCGCCAAATACAACGTCGTCAATTTCCCCGGCGGCAACACCGGCACCCAGATGGGCGGTTGGTTCCGCAAGGAAGTCAAATCGCTGGAAGATCTCAAGGGTTTGAAAATGCGCATTCCGGGTTTTGGCGCCGAAGTGTTTTCGGCCTTGGGCGCGGTGCCGCAAGCGATCCCCGGCGGGGAGATTTATCCGGCGCTGGAGCGCGGGGCGATCGACGCCGCCGAATGGGTCGGCCCTTACGATGACGAAAAGCTCGGTTTTTATAAAGTCGCCAAGTTTTATTATTACCCCGGTTGGTGGGAAACCGGCCCGCAGATCAGTTTCTACGTGAACAAGGAACAATGGGAGAAGCTGCCTAAGGTGTATCAAGCCGCGTTCGAGGTGGCCGCCAGCGAGGCCAATCTCAAGATGATGGCCGCCTACGACGCCAAAAACCCCCTGGCGATCCAGCGGCTGGTGCAGAACGGTTCGCAGTTGCGGCGTTATCCCGACGATGTCTTGAAAGCGGCTTACGATGCGGCGCAGAAGATTTATGCCGATGAATCCGCCAAGAACGCGGATTTCAAGAAGCTCTACGATTCACTGCGCAGCTTCCAGCAGGTGTCCGACATTTGGATGGGTTTGCCCGAAGGGGCGCTGTCAAACTTCATGCAAGCGCAGTTGCGGGCCAAGAAGTAGCGGCTGAACCGGCGCGGAAGGCCGTCTGGAGCTTTCCGGGCTGAGGCGCTCAGCGAGGTGCCCGGCATGGGTTGGTCGGTCCGTGAGCTTGGCGGCCGGCGCTAGCGGCGGGCGGTCGTCATCGTCAGCAGCGCCGCGCGGATCGCCGCCGTTTCCGGCCCATCGAGCCGGCGCATCAATTTGCCGATGAATTGCAGTTGGCGTTTGTGGGCGCCGCGTTGCGGCATGGTTTGAGCTGCCTTTATCGCCGCCAGCAGTTCGTCCGATAGCGGCACTTGCTTCAGTTGGGTCGAAGTGAGTTTTACCAGAGCCTCGCCCAAATCTTGCAACGCGGTCGCCTCGCGCTTGCGCTGGCTTTTGCTGGGCGGGCGCGGCAGCTCGGCGTCATAGGGGTCATCGTCGAAAGCGTCATCGCTCATGGTGGGGATCGCTGGCGTTAGGCAAAACGGAGAGGTTCAAACAGGTCTGGGAGAATCTCGCGGCGGCTATCGGCTGGCTGACGCAAGATCGGCAAATGTATCGATATCAGTCAGAACGCCCGGATCGTCGCAACCGAGATAGCACAACTGCTTTTCATGGCGGTGCAGGATCGCCCGAGCGCCGTCATCTCCTGTCAGTTGAGATAGCTCACCGAAATAAGCGCGGCCAAATCCGACCGGATGACCGCGCCTTCCACCAAACGCGGGAGCGGCTAGCGTCGAGGGATGCGCGATGGCCTCGGCCACTCGGCTGATCGTCACCGGTCGGATGAACGGCATGTCAGCCAGGGCAATAATCCAGGCGAAGGCTTGAGCGGTTTGCGCCACTCCCCAGGCGAGGCTGGCCCCCATGCCGTCACGCGCTCGCGGGCAAACCGTGACGGGGAAGCCCTCCCGAATCAGCAGAGCGGCCAGCTCGCTCTGGTCAGCATTGACAATCACCAACGCCTCGGGCAAGGCGGCGCGCAAATGGCGGGCGGCGGCCAATCCGATGGCGGTTCCGTCAGGCAGGGGTTGAAGTAATTTATCCGCGCCGAAACGCCGGGAAAAACCCGCCGCCAGCAAGAGTCCTTGTTTGGACGTGGAAGAGGTTGAGATAGCGCCCATTTCGTTTCGAATGTTGATGTCTTGCAAAACTACAATAAAGAAATGACCCAAAACCCAATAAAACCAGCGAATAGAACCAGCATAGAATAGGGTTTTTCTTCATATTTATGTGCTTCTATCAAAAGCTCTTCAGTGACTAAATAAAGAAGTGCGGCGGCGCTAAACGCTAAGGCAAAAGCGATAGTACTGCTGGATGTGTTTGATAAAAAGTAATATCCCAGGAATGCGCTAATTAAAATCGTGAGGCTCAAGCCGGTAGTGAGCCGAAGTACGCGCGCGCCTTTTATGGTATCCGAGATGAGCGACATGCCTAAAAATAGCATTTCCACCGACAAGCCGAGGGCTAGTGCAAAACCTACTTTTTCGCCCGCCGCAAAGCCTGCGCCAATGGTGATGCCATCGAGTATCGCATCTATGAATACGGTAATGATGAACCCATAATTAAACTGTTGCGGTGCCGTTGATTCCCCGCTGGCTTCCAAGTGCTCGCCCAAAATTTTAACACCATACATAAATAATACGCCCAAGGTAAAACTCCCGATAAGCGTTGCGGGCGCAATAGCTGCATTACGCATTTCGGGGAATACTTCGACCGTCAAGGCTGCTAGAATAATTCCTGCTGCAAGATGCTGAACCAATGAAATTAACGTTTTGCTAGGATGCCAAAAGGTAGTGAGTATGCCGCCGAGCAGTATGACAACTGCGGGTAGTATTAGCCAAAAATAAGTGTTATTCATTAGTATGTTTTCTGTTGTGGGATTAAAATAACAGGCCCTCTATTAATAGCTTCGCTGGTGGATTCTGTGTCGTTATTTTTGATCCTCTTATCCATTTAGCAAGTTCTGTGGTTCCATGAGGTTGAGAATAGATCAAAGAGTGAGTGCGGTTGAATCGTCACGCCAGCGCTCCCCCATCGCTTTCAGCCGATAGGCGATTTTCTCGTGGGTAGCAACCTGCTTGGCTGACCCGCCGCTGGGGTGGCTCAAGCTATAAAGCGGTGGCTCCGGCGCATTGACCATTCAAGCTGTTGCGCTTCCGGTCGCGGCGGCAACTTCCCGCGCAGCCACCGCAAGATTGCCTTCCTGGGCCTGCGGCTGGATACGCGCCAGCACCACACCACGACGCAGCGCCGTCAGTTCGGCCAGGATCGAGACCGCGATTTCCGGCGGGGTGCGGCTGCCGATGGGCAAGCCGACCGGCCCGTGCAGCCGGGTCAGTTCTTCGGGCGTCACCTCCAGCAGCGCCAACCGCTCCCGACGCCGGGCTGTGGTGGCGGCCGACCCGAGAGCGCCCACATAGAACGCATCGGTCTTCAAGGCTTCCATCAACGCCATGTCGTCCAGCTTCGGATCGTGCGTGAGCGCGACGATGGCGGTGCGCCGGTCGGGCGTGACGGCGCGCACCACATCGTCCGGCATTCCCGGCAGCAGTTCCGCGCCGCCTACCGTCCATTCCCGGACGTATTCGGCGCGCGGGTCACAGATCAGCACCCGGTAATCCAAAGCTTGGGCCATCGAAGCGAGATAAGCGGAAATCTGCCCGGCCCCGATGATCAGCAGCCGCCAGCGCGGTCCGAAGATTTGGGTCAGTATAGCCCCATCGAACGTCGAAGAATCTTCCGGCGTCGCGGCCCGAAAACTCACCGCGCCGTCCGCGATCCGCACCCGCCGCGCCCGCAATTCGCCGCGCTCCAACGCCGTCAGCGCCGGTTGCAGGGTTTCGACGCCCGCCAGCGGCTCGACCAACAACTCCAGCGTGCCGCCACACGGTAAGCCGAATTGGCGCGCTTCCTCAGCCGTCACGCCGTATCTGACCGTCTCGCAGGCGGTGGGAAAACCGGCGCGCAGGCGGGTCGCCAGATCATTCTCGACGCAGCCGCCCGACACCGAACCAAAGGGCTGACCGTCTTCGTCGAGCGCCAGCAGCGCCCCGACCGGGCGCGGCGCGGAACCCCAGGTGGCGATCACGGTGACCAGCGCCACCCGGCGTCCCGCTTCCAGCCAGCCGACCGCTCGCCGTAAAACGGCGATGTCCAGACTATCCATGCGTCAAGCTTTCAGTTCCGCCGGATCAATCGGCAGGTTGCGCACCCGCTTGCCGGTGGCGGCGAACAGCGCGTTGACCACCGCCGGCGCGATCGGCGGCACCCCCGGCTCGCCCACGCCGGTCGGGCGCTCGGTGCTGGGAACGATGTACACCTCGACCTTGGGCATCTCCCCGATCCGCAGCAGGGGATAGTCAGGAAAGTTGCTCTGTTCCACCCGGCCGTCCTTGAGGGTGATCTTGCCGTGGAGCGCCGCCGACAGCCCGAAGCCGATCCCGCCTTCCATCTGGGCCTCGATCACGTTGGGATTGACCGCGACCCCGCAATCCACGGCGCACACCACCCGATCCACATGGAAGCCGCCATCCGGCTGGACGGTGACTTCCGCGACTTCGGCCACAAAGGAATTGAAGGATTCCTGCAAGGCGATGCCCCGGCCCCGGCCTTTGGGCAACGGCGTCCCCCAACCCGCCTTTTGCGCCGCCAGTTCCAAAACGGCCCGCAGGCGCGGCTGTTCGGCCAACAGCGCGCGACGGTACTCGTAGGGGTCTTGCCCGGCGGCGACCGCCAGTTCGTCGATGAACACTTCAGTGGCGAAGGCGGTATGGGTGTGGCCGACGCTGCGCCACCACAGCACCGGAACGCCGACTTGCGGGCTGTGCAACTCCACCCGCAAGTTGGGAACGGCGTAGGGGAGATTGGCCGCGCCTTCGACCGAAGTCTTATCGATGCCGTCTTTGATCATGGCCGCGAACGGCGTTCCCGCCAGGATCGACTGGCCGACGATGCGCTGCATCCAGGTCGTCGGTTTGCCCTGGGCGTCCAGACTGGCGCTGATGCGGTGCACGAACAGCGGCCGATAATAGCCGCCCCTGATGTCGTCCTCGCGGGTCCACATCAGCCGGATCGGCGCGTTCAGCTCGCGGGTGGCCTTGGCGATCTCCACCGCTTCCGCGATGTAATCGGCGGTCGGGTTGGCGCGCCGACCAAAGCTGCCGCCAGCCAGCAGGGTATGGATGGTGACCTGTTGTGGTTCGAGGCCGGCGATTTTCGCGGCGATGGCCTGATCGCCGGTCTGAAACTGGGAACCCGCCCAGATTTCACAGTGATCGTCCTTGAGCCGCACCACGCAATTGAGTGGCTCCATCGGCGCGTGGGCCAGATAAGGGACCGTGAAGGCCGCTTCCAGGGTTTTGCTGGCATCGCTGAAGGACTGGACGACATTGCCGCGATCCGCCGCGATAGTGCCGGGCGTTTGGGACAGAGCGAGATACTGCTCGCGCAGCATGTCGCTGGACACGTTCGCGCCATTGCTCAAATCCCAATCAATGTTCAGCGCATCCCGGCCCTTCTTGGCCGACCAGAAATCCTGGGCGACCACCGCCACCCCTTGCGGGATCAGCACCACCGCCTTGACACCCGACACCGCGCGGGCGGCGTCGGCCCGCACGTTTCCGACTCTACCACCAAAAACCGGGGGGCGGGCCACCAGCGCCGTCAGCAGTCCGGGCAGCTTGAGGTCGCCGGCGAACGGGGCCTGACCGGTCACTTTGGCCAAGCTGTCCTTGCGCGGCAGGCTTTTGCCGATGAACTTCCAGTCGGCGGGCGCTTTCAGCTTGACGTTTTGCGGTGGGGCCTGCTCGGCGGCCTTGGCCGCCAGCTCGCCATACGTGGCCCGACGCCCGGATTTTGCGTGAATGATGCTGCCGTTTTCAGCCTTTAGCGCGCCGGGTTCCACCTGCCACAGCGCGGCGGCGGCGGCGATCAGCAATTCGCGCGCGGTCGCGCCCGCCTGCCGCAACTGATCCCAGGAGTTGGTCAGGCTGGTGCTGCCGCCGGTCCCTTGCGCGCTCCCGCCCCACGCCAGATTGCCGTAGAGCTTGGCGTCGGCGGGCGCGGGCTCGACTTGGATTCGCTCCCAAGGGACTTCCAATTCTTCCGCCACCAGCATCGGCAGGCCGGTGTAGACGCCCTGTCCCATCTCCAGATGCTTGACCAATACGGTGATGGTGTTGTCGGGGGAAATGCGTAAAAAAGCGTTCGGAGACAGCGCGGCATCGGAGCCAGCGGCGCCAGCCCGTTCCTGTCTCTTATA
>DPWB01000147.1:0-158 GCA_003527885.1 Candidatus Competibacteraceae bacterium | reverse complement strand
GGAGCCAGCGGCGCCAGCCCGTTCGGTGGCCCGTCCGACCGGCAGATAAAAACCCAAGGTCAGGCCAGCGCCGAGCAACGCGCCGGCTTGTAAAAAGCGCCGGCGACCGGGATTGGCAATCGCGTTCATGGTCAGGCCCTCAACGTGGTGGCCGCGTC
>DPWB01000236.1 GCA_003527885.1 Candidatus Competibacteraceae bacterium | reverse complement strand
CTCGCCGGCGGCTCCGGCACCCGGCTGCATCCGGTCACGCTGGCCGTGTCCAAGCAGTTGCTGCCGATCTACGACAAGCCGATGATCTACTATCCGGTCGCCACGCTGATGCTGGCGGCGATTCGGGATATTCTGGTCATCACCACGCCCCGCGACCAGGAAGCGTATCAAAGCCTGCTCGGCGACGGCGCGCGCTGGGGCGTCAACTTTCAATACGCGGTCCAGCCCAGCCCCGACGGTTTGGCGCAAGCCTTCCTGATCGGCGAGCGCTTCATCGGCCGCGATCCGGCCTGTCTGATTCTCGGTGACAACATCTATTACGGTCAGGGCCTGTCGGCGTTGCTGCGCCGGGCCGCCGCCCGCGAGCGCGGCGCGACCGTGTTCGGCTATTACGTGCGCGATCCCGAACGCTACGGCGTGGTCAGCTTCGACAAAGGCGGTCGAGCGGTCGCCATCGAGGAAAAGCCGAAAGCGCCGAAATCCAATTACGCGGTGACCGGGCTGTACTTCTACGACAACGACGTGGCGAACGTCGCCAAGCACATCCGGCCCTCGGCGCGCGGCGAGCTGGAAATCACCGACGTCAACCGGGTCTATCTGGAACGCGGCGAGCTGAACGTCGAGCTGTTGGGGCGCGGCTATGCTTGGCTCGATACCGGCACGCACGAATCCTTGCTGGCCGCCGCCCATTTCGTGCAAGTGGTGGAGCAAAGGCAGGGTTTGAAAGTGGCCTGCCCCGAGGAGGTGGCCTGGCGGATGAAGTTCATCGACGACGACCAACTGGTGCAACTGGCCGAGCCGCTGGCCAAGAGCGGTTACGGCCAATATCTGATGGATTTGCTGGAGCGGAGAATCGCTTCATGAAGGTCGTCGCCACGGAGTTGCCGGGCGTGTTGCTGTTGGAGCCGGGCGTGTTCGGCGACGCGCGCGGTTTTTTCATGGAGACTTGGCAGGCGGCGCGTTACGGCGAGGCCGGGATGCCCGAACGCTTCGTGCAGGACAACCACTCCCGGTCACGGCGCGGGGTGTTGCGCGGCTTGCACTACCAAATCATTCAGCCACAAGGCAAACTGGTGTGGGTGACGCGCGGCGCGGTGTTCGATGTGGCGGTGGACATCCGGCGCGGTTCGCCGACCTTTGGCCGCTGGTACGGGTGCGTGCTGGACGATGTCGGCCACCGCCAGCTCTATATTCCGCCGGGCTTCGCCCACGGCTTTTGCGTGTTGTCGGACGAGGCGGATTTCTTTTATAAATGCACCGACTATTACCATCCGGCGTCGGAGTGCGGCATCGCCTGGGACGATTCCGGCATCGGCATCGCTTGGCCGTTGCGAGAGGTGTCGTTGTCGGCCAAGGACCGGGAAAATCCGCGTTTGGTCGATCAGGCCAGCGACAAGCTGCCGCTTTACGAGGGCTGAACCATGCGACTTGCGATCATCGGCGCCAAGGGTCAGGTGGGTTGGGAATTGAGCCGGCGCGCGCCCATGTTCGGCCACGAGGTGCTGGCCTGGGACGTGGACGAGCTGGATATCACCGATGCCGCCGCTGTGGATCGGGCGCTGGGAGCGAGCGGCGCGGATGCCGCCATCAACGCGGCGGCCTACACCGCCGTGGATCGGGCCGAACAGGAACCGGAACGGGCGTTCGCGGTTAACCGCGACGGTCCCGCCCATCTGGCGGCGGCCTGCGCGCGACTGAATATCCCCTTGCTGCACATTTCCACCGATTACGTGTTCGACGGAACCAAGGCAGGCTCCTACACCGAGGACGACCCCGCCGCGCCGTTGGGGGTGTACGGCCAAAGCAAGTGGGAAGGTGATCGGGCGGTGCGGCGGTTGTTGCCCCGCCATCTGATCGTGCGGGTGAGCTGGGTGTTCGGGGTGGAGGGTCAGAATTTCGTCAAGACCATCCTGCGGCTGGCGCGCGAGCGCGAGGAGTTGCGGGTGGTCGCCGATCAGCACGGTTGCCCGACCTACGCCGGCGACATCGCCGATGTCTTGCTGGAGCTGGTGGGACGGATCGAGGAAATCGACGCCCGTCAGCTCTGGGGCGTCTACCATTACGCCGGCGAGCCGGCCACGACCTGGTACGAGTTCGCCGCCGCCGTCCTCGAACGGGCGCGACCGCATGAAAAGCTGTTGGCCCGTACCCTGACCCCCATCGGCACCGCCGACTATCCCACCCCGGCGGCGCGCCCCGCCAATTCGGTGCTGGACTGTTCCCGGCTGGGTTCGTGTTTCAGCATCTACCCCGCGTCGTGGCGCGACAGTCTGGCCACTCTGTTGTTTGCCATCCATGGCCGTTGATCTCGGCGAACTGCTGGTCGAGCACCAGAAGCTGGCCGCCGCCGACCTGCAACGCGCCCGCCGCGTGCGGGAGAGCAGCGGTGAAGGGCTGGATACGCTGCTGGTCAAGCTGGGCTTGGTCTCGGAGCGCGATCTGGCCGAGGCGGTGGCCGCGCGCCTGAAGTTGCCCCTGGTCAAACCGGTCGATTATCCCGAAATCTCGGTGACCAACGGCGGCGTCTCGGCGCGGTTTCTCAAGGAAGCGCGGGTCATTCCCCTGTTCGAGGACGAGCGGGGGCTGACCGTGGCGATGGCCAACCCCACCGATGATTACGTGTTGTCCGCCTTGCGGCTGGCCACCGGCAAGACCATCGTGCCCCGGGTGGCGATCCCGTCCGAACTCGAAGTCGCCTTCGAGCGGCTGTACGGCAGCGGCCGTTCGGCGATGGGCCAGATCGTCGATTCCATCGGGCTGGCCGAGGATCTGACCGACGAGGAACAAATCCAGCACCTCAAGGATCTGGCCAGCGAAGCGCCGGTCATCCGCTTGGTGAATCTGATGATCGCCCGCGCGGTGGAGTCGCGCTCCTCCGACATCCACATCGAACCGTTCGAGAACCGGCTCAAAGTCCGCTACCGGGTCGACGGCGTGTTGCGCGAGGTGGAGTCGCCGCCCTCGCGACTGTCGGCGGCGGTCATCTCCCGCATCAAGATCATGGCCAAGCTCAACATCGCCGAACGGCGCTTGCCGCAAGACGGCCGGATACAGTTGCGGGCGCAGGGCAAGGAGATCGATCTGCGCGTGTCCACCGTGCCGACCCTGTGGGGCGAAAGCGTGGTGATGCGGATTCTCG
>DPWB01000138.1 GCA_003527885.1 Candidatus Competibacteraceae bacterium | reverse complement strand
CATCAGCCTGGGCAACCTGTGCCGCTGGCTGGCGACGCAGGCCGAAGAGTTGGGCGTGGAAATCTACCCCGGTTTCGCCGCCGCCGAAGTGCTGTACAACGACGGGGGCGCGGTGGTCGGCGTCGCCACCGGGGATATGGGCGTCAACCGCGAAGGCCAGCCGACCGACCAGTTCGCGCCCGGTATGGAGCTGCGCGCCCGTTATACCCTGCTCGCCGAAGGCTGCCGGGGTTCGCTGACCAAGACCCTGTTCGAGCGCTTCAACCTGTGCGAGGGCGCCGATCCGCAGACCTACGGCATCGGCATCAAGGAACTGTGGGAAGTCGAGCCCGCCAAGCATGTGCCGGGCAAGATCGTCCACACCGTCGGCTGGCCGCTCGACCCCAGCACCTACGGCGGCTCCTTCCTCTATCACATGGAAAACAACCAAGTGGCGGTCGGTTTCGTGCTCGGCCTGGGCTACGCCAACCCCCATTTATCGCCGTTCGAGGAATTCCAGCGCTTCAAGACCCACCCCGATATCCGCCCGACCTTCGAGGGCGGCCGGCGCATCGCTTACGGCGCGCGCGCCATTTCGGCCGGCGGCATCCAATCCCTGCCCAAGTTGACTTTCCCCGGCGGCGCGCTGATCGGCGACACCGCCGGCTTCCTCAACATGCCCAAGATCAAGGGTACGCACACCGCCATGAAGTCGGGGATGCTAGCGGCGGAAGCGGTGTTCGCGGCGGTCAAGGCCGGGCGCGGCGCGGACGAGGTGGCGGACTATCCCGATAAGCTGCGCCAAAGCTGGCTGTGGCGAGAGCTCTACGACGTCCGCAACATCAAGCCCTCGTTCAGTTGGGGGCTGTGGGCGGCGATCGCCTATTCGGCGCTCGACACCTACCTGTTCCGGGGCAAAGCGCCGTGGACTTTCCACCACAAGCCCGACCACGCCAAGCTGAAGAAAGCCAGCGAGTGCTACAAGATCGACTATCCGAAACCGGATGGGGTAATCAGCTTCGACCGGCTGTCCTCGGTGTTCATTTCCAACACCAACCACGAGGAAGACCAACCCTGCCACCTGACGCTGAAGGATGCGAGCGTGCCGATCCAGATCAATCTGGCGCTGTACGACGCCCCCGAACAGCGCTACTGCCCGGCCGGCGTCTACGAAATCGTCCGCGACGGCGACGGCGGCAACCCGCGCTTGCAGATCAACGCGCAAAACTGCGTCCACTGCAAGACCTGCGACATCAAGGATCCGACCCAAAATATCAACTGGGTGACCCCGCAAGGCGGCGGCGGGCCGAATTATCCGAATATGTGATCCGTAGGGGGACACCGGCCGCAGTGTCCCCTCTCTGACTTTTCGGGCCTAGAATCCGCTATTCGGCGGTATTCCGCGCGACGAACAAGCGCTGGCGATAGAAACGTAGCTCCTCGATGGAATCGCGGATATCCTGCAAGGCCAGATGCGTCGAGCTTTTGTTGAAGCCCTTGACCTGTTCGGGATACCAGCGCCGGCCCAGTTCCTTGAGGGTGCTCACATCCAGGTTGCGATAGTGGAAATAAGCCTCCAGCTCGGGCATACAGCGCGCCAGAAAGCGTCGGTCCTGACAGATGCTGTTGCCGCACATCGGCGATTTTCCCTTCGCTACGTGCTGGCTCAGAAATTCCAGAGTAAGCTGTTCGGCCTCTCCTTCATCCGTGGTGCTGGCGCGGACGCGCCCGATCAGGCCGGATTCGCCGTGTTGCTTCCGATTCCAGTCATCCATCGCCGCCAGCACCGCATCGCTTTGATGGATGGCCAACATCGGGCCCTCGGCTAGAATGTCGAGCTGGCTGTCGGTGACGATGGTGGCAATTTCGATGATGCGGTCGGTTTGCGTGTTCAAACCGGTCATTTCCAAATCGATCCAAATTAAATAATCGGGAGACATGAGTTCTTTTAACGGTACGGGCCGGGTGGAACAATCGGCTTGCCAGCGCCGGGCGAGCCTATCGGGTGAGCGGGAGTTTAACCTGATTTCCGCGCCCGCGCGTGTGGCTGTCGCATGAGCCGTCGGCTGACCCGCCGCCAGCAAGAGCGTATCGGCCGCTCGCAGGAACGCCGCCGGGAATTGGCCGGCAAAAAATTGGACCTGCTCGACGAAGGAGGGCTCGGCCCAGAACAGGTCGGTTTGGTGCTGACCCATCACGGCCAAACCCTGATCGTCGAAGACAACGACGGTCGGTTGCACCGCTGCGCGGCGCGCCAAAATCTGGGCCGGCTGGCCTGCGGCGACCGGGTGGTCTGGCAATTATCCGGCGCCGGCGACGGCGTGGTGGTGGCGCTCGGCGAGCGCCGCTCGCTGCTCACCCGCCCCGATTACAACGGCCAACCGCGCCCGGTCGCCGCCAATCTCGACACGGTGGCGGTGGTGCTAGCGCCGGCGCCGGAACCGAGCGAATACCTGATCGACCGTTATCTGGTCGCCATCGCCGCCACCGGGGCGCAAGGCTCATTGGTGCTGAACAAGGTCGATCTGCTCGATCCGCCGGGGCTGGCCGCGCTTTTGGTACGGATGGAGCCTTACCGCCGGATCGGCTACCCGCTGTTGCCAGCCAGCAGCCGCAGCGCGGGCGGGTTGGACGCTTTACGCGCGTGGCTGCGCGGGCGCGTCGGGCTGCTAGTCGGCCAATCCGGGGTCGGAAAATCCTCATTGATCAAAGCCTTGTTGCCGGATCGCGACATCCGCATCCAAGCGGTGTCGGCGGCGACCGGCCACGGCGCCCACACCACCAGCGCCAGCACCCTCTACCACCTGCCGGATGGCGGCGATCTGATCGATACCCCCGGCGTGCGCAGCTTCGAGTTGGGCGAGATCAGCCCGGACGATCTGGGGCGCGGCTTCCCGGAGCTGGCCCCCTATGTTGGCCGCTGCCGGTTTGCCGACTGCCAGCATGATGTCGAACCGAATTGCGCGCTGCGGGAGGCGGTGTCCAAGGGGGTTATCGCACCCCGCCGGCTGGACAGCTACCGGCAATTGCGGGCTGAACTGGCGGCGGCGACCAAACCGGGACGACACTCTCCGTGACCTTTCTGCTGTCCGGCATTCTGTTGGGGTTGAGCGGTGGACTTTCACCGGGTCCACTGCTGGCTCTGGTCGCCGGTGAAACCTTGCGCCACGGCGTGCGCGCCGGGATTTGGGTGGCGCTGGCCCCTTTGGTGACCGATTTGCCGATCATCACGGCGGCGGTGCTGTTGCTGCGACCGCTGGCCGACCAGAATCTGCCGCTGGGGCTGATCACGCTCGGTGGCGGGCTGTATCTCGCCGGGCAGGGCTGGCGGGCTTTGCGGTTTCGGGGCGCGGAGCTGGGGTCGGGTGATCCGGGCGGCGCGTGGCGGCGCGGAGTAATCGCCAATTTCCTCAACCCCAGCCCTTATCTGTTCTGGCTGGCCGTGGGCGCGCCGACCGTGCTGGCGGCGGGGCGGGAAGGTTGGCCGTCCGCCCTCGCCTTCATCGCCGCTTTTTACCTGGCGCTGGTCGGCTCCAAGGTGCTGCTGGCGTCGATGTTGGGCCGAGCTCGCCCCGTTTTGCAAAGCGCTTTCTACCTCGCTCTGATGCGCGGTTTGGGCGTGTTGCTGCTGGGTTACGGGTCGGCGCTGCTCTACCGGGGTTGGCGGCTGCTCGGCACCGGGCCGCTCTCTTGCCTGTCTCTTATACACATC
>DPWB01000172.1 GCA_003527885.1 Candidatus Competibacteraceae bacterium | reverse complement strand
TTTTTTCTTGTTTTTTTTTTTCAAGCAGAAGACGGCATACGAGATCTAGTACGGTCTCGTGGGCTCGGAGATGTGTATAAGAGATCAGATGC
The DNA here is from genome assembly GCA_003527885.1 of Candidatus Competibacteraceae bacterium. Lineage (GTDB taxonomy): Bacteria > Pseudomonadota > Gammaproteobacteria > Competibacterales > Competibacteraceae > Competibacter_A. The sequence continues at coordinate 8,391 of DPWB01000172.1, read as the reverse complement.
GCGATTTCGCGTTTGAGCGTCACAATGTCTAACGCCAGTTCCCGGCTCCAGTAATCCAGACAATACCACTCCATCGTCCCTTCCACCGCCCGGGTGCGGGCCGCCACCTCGGCGCGGGCTTGTTCCAGCGATAGATCGTGGCGATTAGCATAACGCTCTGGAACCAGCTCTCGCCAGAAGTGGTTGTCGAAGCGCAAATCCAGCAAAGTTCCATCCATGTCCAGCAAGATGGTCTGAATTTGCGCCCAGGGCAATCGCACGCTCATCGAGGACTCCGCACAGTAAACGCTTCGAACGGGCAAACTCGTGTAAAATTAAAGCAAATTTATGAGGGTTTGCGCAGAATCCGGCTGGCTGGCCCGCGAGAGACCGCAGCGCCCGGCGCCGGTGTAACGCCATTCTGACCGCAAAGCGTCGCCCAGCACCATCCGACCCGACCAAAAGGCTGCCGCGTCATGACCGCTGCCCCCGACATCGACTTGTCCGCTCTGGTGAGGCCCGTTCAGGCCATCGCCAGGGAGGCGGGGCGACGTATCCTGGACGTGTACGCCGGGGCTTTCGGCGTGACCGAAAAATCCGACCAGAGCCCGGTCACCGCCGCCGATCTCGCCTCGCACCATTGTATTTTGCGCGGCCTGAAGCAGCTGACCCCCGCCATTCCGGTCTTGTCCGAAGAGGCCCCCGACGCCAGCTTCAGCGAACGCAACCGCTGGGACTGGTTGTGGCTGGTCGACCCGCTGGACGGCACGCGGGAATTCATCAAGCGCAACGACCAATTTTCGGTCAACATCGCGCTGATCCACCGCCATGAGGCGATTTTTGGGCTGGTGCTGGTGCCGGTGAGCGGCGTTTGTTACTACGCTCAACGCGGTGGTGCCGCTTACAAGCAACCGGCCGCCGGCCAGCCGGCCCAACCCATCCAAGCCGCGCGGGTCTTGCATTATCCGGTCCGGGTGATCAGCAGCCTGGAATCGTATCGCACCCGCCGTTTGCAAACCTATCTCAGCCAGCTCGGGCCGCATCGGCATCTGGGTATGGGCGGCGGTTTGAAGTCCTGTCTGGTCGCCGAAGGCATGGCGGATATCTATCCCCGCTTCGGCCCGACCGGAGAATGGGACACCGCCGCCGCCCAGGTGATCTTGGAGCAGGCCGGCGGCCACATGACCGACATGCAGTTGCGGCCGCTGCGTTACAACGCCCGTCCGGTGTTGATCAACCCGGATTTTTTCGCGTTTGGCGACGCCACTCGCGACTGGTCCCGCTATCTGCCGCAACGCCACCTGGAAGGATGGCCGGCTTGAGTGTCCCGCCGTTAGAACAATAAAGTTTCGAGGCCCGTCATGCCCTACGAACGCTACCGCCGCGATCTGCAACAAGAAGGTCTCCAACACGACCCCGCTCAGGAAAGGGCGGTCCAACGCCTGCAAAAAATCTACGATCAATTGCTCGCGCAGCCGACGGCGGCCGCACCGACCAAGAAAACCGGGCTGCTCGCCCGCTGGTCGGGCCGCGACAAAGCGGAGGCCACCGCCGCTCCGGCCGTGCGGGGACTGTATCTGTGGGGCGGCGTGGGTCGAGGTAAAACCTATCTGGTCGATACCTTCGTCGACGCGCTGCCGCTGGAGCGCAAGCTGCGGATTCACTTTCACAGCTTCATGCGGGCGGTGCACGCCGAATTGAAGGAACTGAAAAACCGGCAAGACCCATTGAAGGCTGTCGCCCGTCGGTTCGCCGAGAAAGCCCGCGTCATCTGCCTGGACGAATTCTTCGTCGCCGACATCACCGACGCCATGCTGCTGGATGGCTTGTTGCGCGAGCTGTTCGCCAACGGCGTGACGCTGATCACCACCTCCAACATCGAGCCGGACGGCTTGTACAAAGATGGCCTGCAACGCGCTCGCTTTCTGCCCGCCATCGAACTGATCAAACAGCATCTGGACGTGCTGAACGTGGACGGTGGCGTCGACTACCGCTTACGTTATCTGGAAAAGGCGGAGATTTATCACTACCCGCTGGACGACCGGGCCGAACAGATCCTGGACGAGCTGTTCGACCACATCGCGCCCGAACCCGGCCACCGCGGCGGCGATCTGGAAATCGAGGGCCGCTACATCCCCACGCTGCGTGAAGCGGACGGCATCGTCTGGTTCAGTTTTCGGGCGATCTGCGACGGGCCGCGCGGCACCGCCGACTACATCGAAATCGCCCGCTGCTTCCACACCGTGCTCATTTCCAACGTGCCGGTCATGGACTGGCAGACGGAAAATCAGGCGCGGCGCTTCGTCAATCTGGTGGATGAATTTTACGACCGGGGCGTCAAGCTGGCGCTGTCCGCCGCCGGGCCGCCGTTGCAGATCTATCAGGGCGAGAAACTGAAATTCGAGTTCCAGCGCACCGTCAGCCGCTTGCAGGAAATGCAGTCGCACGAGTATCTGGAGCGGCCGCATCTGCCGTAGGCGTCACCCCACCACCCGCACCGGCTCGCCGCCGAAAAACCCCTGGATGTTTTGCGCCAGTTGCCCGACCAGCCGCTGGCGGGCTTCGCGGCTACCCCAGGCGCTGTGCGGGGTGACGATCAGGTTGGGGATGTCGGCCGCCAGCAGCGGATTGCCGTCCACCGGCGGCTCCAGGCTGAGCACGTCCACGCCCGCGCCACCCAGCGCCCCCTTGCGCAGCGCATCGGCCAGCATCGCCTCGTCCACCAAACCGCCGCGCGCAGTATTGATCAGAACCGCGTCGCGTTTCATCAGCGCCAGCTCCCACGGGCCGATCAGGCCTCGGGTGTCCGGGGTCAGCGGGCAGTGCAGGCTGAGCACGTCGACCTGCGGCAACAGGATCGGCAGCGGGATCCGCCCCGCTTCCTCCGGCTCCACCGTACCCGGCCGCTGCGCCAGCAACACCCGCATTCCGAAAGCCTCGGCCACCCGCGCCACCCCTTGACCCAACTGACCGTAACCGACGATGCCGAGCGTCTTGTCGGCCAGTTCCCGAACCGGATAATCCAGCAGGCAAAACTGGCGGGCGTGCTGCCAGCGACCGGCGCGCACCGCTTGCCGGTAGTCGGGCAGATGCGTGTACAGCGCCAAGAGCAGCGCGAAAACATGTTGGACCACCGACGCCACGCCGTAGCCCCGACAGTTGCAAACCGTGATTCCCGCCTTCGCCGCCGCTTCCAGATCCACGTTGTTGACGCCGGTGGCGGCGACGCAGATCAGCCGCAAGCGCCGGGCGTGCTGGAGCGCGGCGGCATCGAGCATCACCTTGTTGCTGATGACAATCTCGGCGTCCGCGATCCGCGCCGCGACCTGCTCGGGTGCGGTGGCCGGATAATAGGTCAAATCGGGCAGAATACCCTCAAGGCCGCCGAAATCCAGATCGCCGCAATCCAGTGAATCCCGATCGAGAAAAACACCCCGCATGAGCCATGAACCTCCGCGCAATGATTCTTCCCATTATAGGCAGCAATGCCCTCAGCCGGGCTTTAGCCGGCTCAATGCGCTTAAATTAGCGTACCACCGACAGGAAAGCGCCGCCCATGAAACCGACCGCACCACCCTTCACGCACGATCAAGCCGCCTGCACCGGCGTACTGCTGGTCAACCTCGGCACGCCCGACGCCGCCACGCCTGCGGCGCTACGCCGCTATCTGGCGGAATTCCTGTGGGATGCGCGGGTGGTGGAAATTCCCCGCCTGCCGTGGTGGCTGATCCTGCACGGCGTCATCCTGCGGCTGCGGCCCGCCCAATCGGCGCGCAAATATCGGGCGATCTGGACGCCGGACGGCTCACCGCTGCTGGCCATCAGCCAGCGGCAGCAAGCGGCGATCATGACCGCGTTGGCGGAGCGTTACTCCGGCCCGGTGCGGGTGGCGTTGGGAATGCGCTACGGCAACCCGTCCATCGCGGCGGCGCTGGCGGCGCTGCGGGACGCCGGCGCGCGGCGTTTGTTGGTGTTACCGCTGTACCCGCAATATTCCGCCGCCACCACCGCCTCGACCTTCGATGCGGTCGCCGCCGAGCTGCGGACCTGGCGCTGGCTGCCGGAATTGCGCTTCATCAATCACTACCACGACGAAGCCGGTTACGTGGACACGCTGGCGGACAGCATTCGCGCCGCCCGACGCGAGCAACCGGGCGAACGGTTGCTGTTCTCCTTTCACGGGTTGCCCAAACGCAACCTGCTGGCCGGCGATCCTTATCACTGTCACTGCCAGAAAACCGCTCGACTGCTGGCCGAGCGGCTGGAGCTACCTGCCGAACACTGGGCCATCGCCTTTCAGTCGCGCTTCGGCCGCGCCGAATGGCTGCAACCCTACACCAGCGCGCTGCTGGCCGACTGGGCTAAAGCCGGCGTTAAAAGCGTGGATGTGGTCTGCCCCGGCTTCGCCGCCGACTGTCTGGAGACCCTGGAGGAAATCGCCATCGAAAACCGGCGGATTTTCCTGGATGCCGGCGGCGAACGTTTCCGTTATCTGCCCGCGTTGAACGACAGCCCGGCCCACATCGGGTTTCTGGTCGAGTTGATCGGACGCCACGCGGCCGGCTGGCCCGAATTCGCCGCCGCTTGCGCCGCCGAACTCGCCGCGGCGGAGCGCGCGACCCGCCGCCAGCGGGCGTTGGCCCTGGGGGCGGACGCCTAAATCATTCGGGGTCGCTCCAGTCACGCAAACCCGGTATCAGGCAGCTTCCAGCGCGGCCCATCGCCCCAGCGCCGCCGGGTGAAATCTCCGCTTTCTTTGGCAAAGCGCCTTCTATACTGACTGGAGCGAGGGTAGTCCAGCCGGCTACCCGATGATCGAGCCTCAATGCGGTTCCAGGCGAATCGGCGAGGATAAAGATGATCCACGGTGTTTTATTCGATCTGGAAGGCGTGCTGTTCGTCGGCGGCTATCCCCTGCCCGGCTCCCGCGAAGCGTTGCTCAGCTTGCGCGCCGCCGGCATTCCGATGCGTTTCATCACCAACAGCACCCGGATGACTCGCGGCGCGATTGTCAACAGCCTGGAAGCGATGGGCCTGGAAGTTTCGACCCAGCACCTGTTCACCCCCGTGGTGGCCGCCCGCAATTATCTGATCGCCCGCGAGCTGACGCCCCATTTGCTGGTGCACCCGAATATCCAGAGCGAATTCGCCGACCTGCTCGGCCCGCCGCCGGACGTGGTGTTGATCGGCGATGCCGGAGCGGGATTCGATTACCAGGCCCTCAACCGGTGTTTTCGGTTGCTGTTGGAGGGCCTGCCGCTGCTGGCGATGGGATGCAACCGTTATTTTCGCGACTCCAGCGGCTTGAATCTGGATGTCGGGCCCTTCGTTGCGGCGCTGGAATACGCCGCCGAACTGGAAGCGGTGGTTTTGGGCAAGCCGGCTGCGGTGTTTTTCCTGGCCGCCGTCAACAGTTTGGACCTCCCGCCGCAAGACGTGGTGATGGTCGGAGACGACGCCGAGATGGATGTCTGCGGTGCGCTGGCGGCCGGGTTGCGCGGGGTGCTGGTGCGGACCGGTAAATACCGTCACGGTGACGAATCCAAGGTCGAACCACTGGGCGGGCGGGTGTTCGACAATCTCGACGCCGTGGTGGACTACATTCTCTGAAAGGCGCGGTCGCTCTCGGCCCGTCGCCCATTGCGCGTAAAATCCTCTATCCGCCCCGCTTTTTGACCCGTACCGCTTTTGGAGTTGCCATGCGCGTGCTTTTCCCCGATATCAAACCCTATTCCACCTTTCAGTTTCCCGTGGACGATTTGCACGGCTTGCATGTCGAGGAATGCGGCACTCCGAACGGGTTGCCGGTGCTGTTCCTGCACGGCGGGCCGGGCGCGGGTTGCGAGCCGATGCACCGGCGGTTCTTTGACCCGGAACGCTATCGCATCGTGCTGTTCGACCAGCGCGGCGCAGGCCAGTCCACGCCCCACGCCGAATTACGCGATAACACCCTCTGGTATCTGATCGCCGACATCGAGAAATTGCGCGAACACCTGGGCATTGACCGCTGGGTGGTGTTCGGCGGTTCCTGGGGTTCGACGCTGGCGCTGGCCTATGCCGAAACCCATCCCGGACGGGTGCTGGGCCTGATCCTGCGCGGCATCTTTCTGTGTCGGGACGAGGATATCCACTGGTTCTATCAGGCCGGGGCCAACCGGCTGTTTCCCGATCTGTGGGAGCATTTCCTGGCCCCGATCCCGGCGGCGGAGCGAGAGGATATGGTGAACGCCTATTATCGGCGGTTGACCGGTTCCAACGAGTTGGAACGGCTGCGGGCCGCCAAGGCGTGGTCGGTGTGGGAAGGTTCCACCTTGACCCTGGAAAGCAATGCCAGCGTGGTCGAACACTTCGGCGAGGCGAAAATGGCGCTGAGCCTAGCGCGGATCGAGTGCCATTATTTCGTCAACCACTGTTTCATGGAGCCTGACCAACTGCTACGCGATGCCGGTCGATTGAGCGGCATTCCTGGGGTGATCGTCCACGGCCGCTACGATGTGGTTTGCCCGCTCGATAACGCCTGGGCGCTCCACCACGCTTGGCCGGAATCGGAAATTCGGATTGTGACGCCCGCCGGCCACGCCGCCAGCGAGCCGGGGATCGTGGATGCGCTGATTACCGCCACCCAAAGCTTCGCCGACCGCTTCAAATGATCGGCTTGTTGCAACGGGTCAGCGCCGCGCGGGTCGAGGTCGATGGCGAGACGGTTGCCGCTATTGACGCAGGCTTGCTGGTGTTGATTGGGGTCGAGCGCGGTGATACCGAAGCGCAGGCCAACCGGCTGCTGGAACGTTTGCTGGGCTATCGGATTTTTGCCGACGCGGAAGGCAGGATGAACCGCTCGCTGCGGGAGATCGAGGGCGGATTGCTGCTGGTCCCGCAATTTACGCTGGCGGCGGACACCCGCAAGGGAATGCGCCCCAGTTTTACACCCGCCGCGCCGCCCGACGAAGGCGAGCGGCTGTTCGGCTATCTCCTCACGCAAGCCCGCCAGCAACATACGCCGGTCGCTGCCGGCCGCTTCGGCGCGCACATGCAGGTAAGCTTGACCAACGATGGGCCGGTAACGTTTTGGTTGCGTAGCCTGCCCGCCGAAGCTTGAATGCGTCTCGCGCCAAACATCTGAGCATCAGAGGATTTTAGGCAAGCTCATGACTTTTTTGGCACAAGGATTTGAAGTCGTTGAGGAATTACTCGACTCCGAACAACTGGCTTTGGCGCGTGAGGCGACTGCGGATCTGATTGACCTCTTTCGCCGGCAAGATCCAGATGTTTTGGCCGAAGGTCTGAGCATCGGAGCGATTACAGAACGGAAGCCGTACCGCAATCCCGGCGTCAATTTCGAGCGTTTGGCGTTTGAACCCTACCTCATCGGCAACCTGATGGCGCTGGATCACCGCTTCTTTCAGGTGTTCGCAACCCGAAAGCTGTGGTCGGCCGCCACGCACCTTCTGGATTGCGCCGAATCCGCCGCAGTCTTCCATTTTTCAAACCTCACCCGCAAACCCGCTCATTATGGTCCCGCGCTCGGCTGGCATCGCGATTGCGACAACACTTATTTTGTCCCTACCGATGATCGCATGATCCGATTTTTGTTGCCGTTACAGCGGATGACGCAAGCGAATGGCGGAACCGCCCTCGTACCCAAATCTCATCTTGGCAATTCGTTCAGGTCAAACCAGCCTCCGTCCGAACCCGAGCCTGAAGATATCTTTTATCCTTCAGTCAACCCAGGCGCGGCCTTGGTCGTTCATTCAAAGCTCGTTCATGGTGGAGCGCCGAATCGCAGCGCTCAAGATCGTGACGTGCTCGTAATTCAGTTTGGTATTGCCGGATCCAGCCTGCGTTTTCAGGCTGATGAAACGCTGTCGCTAGCGAATAGAGACGCCTTTCTTCTATTCATTCAAAATAGCGCCTGAGCACCTTTTACACCTCCGCCAGATTACCCTTTTCCTCCAGCCAATTTTTACGGTCGCCCGCACGCTTCTTGGCCAGCAGCATATCCATCAACACCAAAGTATCGTCGCCGGTTTCCAGCGTCAGTTGCACTAGCCGACGAGTCGCGGGGTCCATCGTCGTCTCCCGCAGTTGCAGCGGGTTCATCTCGCCCAAACCCTTGAAACGGGTGACGTTGATCTTGCCTTTTTTCTTTTCGGCGGCGATCCGATCCAGAATGCCCTGTTTTTCGGCCTCGTCCAGCGCGTAGAAGATTTCCTTACCGACATCGATCCGAAACAGCGGCGGCATGGCGACGTGAACGTGGCCGGCTTCCACCAGCGGTCGGAAGTGACGCACGAACAGCGCGCACAGCAACGTGGCGATGTGCAGACCGTCGGAATCGGCGTCGGCCAGAATGCAGACCCGGCCGTAGCGCAAGCCGGCCAGATCATCGGAACCGGGATCGACGCCGATGGC
>DPWB01000406.1:3880-11147 GCA_003527885.1 Candidatus Competibacteraceae bacterium | reverse complement strand
CGATAGGCTGGTGGCGGAATCCGGTTTGTCGCCCGACCAGTCCGGGTCCGGCGCCGCCACTCGATCCATCACCCGCACCACGCCCTCGACGATATCGTCGATGTAGGTGAAATCCCGCCGGTGGTGGCCGTAGTTGAAGACGTCGATCGGTTCGTCGGCCAGGATGCTGCGGGTGAAGAGAAACAGCGCCATGTCCGGCCGGCCCCACGGGCCGTAGACGGTGAAGAAGCGCAAACCCGTGGTCGGTAGGCCGTACAAATGGCTGTAGGTGTGGGCCATCAGCTCGTTGGCCTTCTTGGTCGCCGCGTACAGGCTGACCGGGTGATCCACGTTGTCGTGGACCGAGAACGGCATTTTGGTGTTGGCCCCGTACACCGAACTGGACGAGGCGTAGACCAGATGCTCGACGCCGTGATGGCGGCACGCTTCGAGAATGTTGACGAAGCCGACCAGGTTGGAGTCGACGTAAGCGTGGGGATTCTGAATCGAGTAGCGGACGCCGGCTTGGGCGGCCAGATTCACCACCCGTTGCGGGCGGTGCTCGGCGAAGGTTTCGTACAGGATGGCGCGATCTTCGAGGCTCGCCCGCACCTCGGTAAAACCGGGGTGGGCCTGCAAGCGCGCCAAGCGCGCCTGCTTGAGGCTGACATCGTAGTAGTCGTTTAGATTGTCGAGGCCGATGACCTCATCGCCGCGCCCCAGCAGGCGTAGCGCCAGCGTCGAGCCGATGAACCCGGCGCTGCCGGTAACCAAGATTTTCATGGTAGCTCCTGTACTCGCTTACAGCCGACCATCGACGGCGTCAGCCGGCAAAAGATATTTCACGTCGAACAGCACCGACGTGGCTTTGCCCAGCTGGCGGATGCGTGCGGCGCCCAATTCGCGAAACTGCCGGTGAGCGACTGCCAGGATCACAGCGTCGTAATGGCCGGCTTTCGGTTCCCGGACCGGCTCGATCCCGTATTCGCGCTTGGCTTCATCCGGGTCGACCCACGGATCGTAGATATCGACCCGCGCGTTGTAGTCGCGAAATTCCTGGACGATATCCACCACGCGGGTGTTGCGCAAATCCGGGCAGTTTTCCTTGAAAGTCAAACCCAACACCAGGATATTGGCATCCACCACCGCGATGCGTTTTTGGGTCATCAGTTTGACGACGCGCTCGGCCACGTGGGCGCCCATGCTGTCGTTGATGCGCCGACCGGCCAGGATCATTTCGGGGTGGTAGCCGATTTCCTGCGCTTTATGGGTGAGGTAGTAGGGATCGACGCCGATGCAGTGGCCGCCGACCAAACCCGGCCGGAACGGCAGGAAGTTCCATTTCGAGCCGGCCGCCAGCAACACTTCCTCGGTGTCGATGCCCAGTCGGTCAAACAGTAGCGCCAGTTCGTTGATGAGAGCGATATTGACATCGCGCTGGGTGTTTTCGATCACTTTGGCCGCTTCGGCCACCCGGATACTGGAAGCTTGGTGAGTGCCGGCGGTGATGATGCGCCGGTACAGCGCGTCCACGAAGTCCGCGGCTGCGGGGTTGGAACCCGAGGTGACCTTGCGGATGGTGGTGACGCGGTGTTCCTTGTCGCCGGGGTTGATGCGTTCGGGGCTGTAGCCGGCGAAAAAATCCCGGTTGAACCGCAGCCCGGACTGCTTTTCCAGGATCGGCACGCACACTTCCTCGGTGGCGCCGGGGTAGACAGTGGATTCGTAGATGGCTACGTCGCCTGGCTTCAGCAAGCGCCCGACGGTGGTGCTGGCGCCGATTAGCGGACCTAAATCCGGGCGTTTATAATCGTCCACCGGTGTGGGGACCGTCACGATGTAAACGTTGCAGGCTTCCAGGTCCCTGGCCTGGTGGGTGTAGCGCAATTGCCCGGACTGGCTGAGTTCCTCGGAGGGTACTTCCAGGGTGCTGTCGGTTCCGGCCTGGAGTTCCCGAATTCGGTTTTCGTTGATATCCAAGCCAAATGTCGGAAAATGCTTGCCGAATTCAACCGCCAGGGGAAGGCCCACATAGCCGAGGCCAACAATGCCGATGTGCGTGGTGGCGAGGTCAAACATCGCTGCTGCTCCGTTTAGGATTCTGTTGCGGGAAGGCTTTAAAGGGGGAAAAATCGTTGAAATGATACATTCTTGGCTTATAAATTGAGGTCATATGTTTTATATATGTTCTTGTTACATGGGTTATTTTTCGGTAATAGATGCCTTTTTGTTGCAAGAACTTCGATTTATCGCGGGCGGTTAATCTCATGATGCGGTTGTTCAGACACTATATTTCTCGATCGTTGTTGACTCTATTGCTGGCGGAGTCGTTGCATTTATTTTGGTCATTCTATTTTAGCCGGGTCCTTTACGATGCATTGGGTTACGGAAGAATCGTGTCCCCTTTCGACCGCTTCATCTTGAGCGCGTTGGTGTTCGCGGTGGTCATGTGTGTGATCATGACCGCCATGGGGTTATACGAGCGGAATTTTTGGAACGGCAAGAGCGACATGCTGCTGCGCGTCGGCGTCAGTTTCATGATCGGCTTATTCGTGATGACCGCCATTTATTATCTGGTTCCCGATTTATACCTGTCGCGTGGCACGTTCAGTCTGGCGTTTGGAATCGCGTTTGTCGGCATTGTAGTGTTGCGGTTCATCTTTTTTCGGGTTTCGAGCGACGCCAGGATCAATCGCCGGTTGTTGGTGCTGGGTGTCGGCCAGCAAGCGGCGCGGCTCGAGGAATTACAGGACAAGAAAAATGCCGGATTTTCGATCGTGGGCTACATTCAGGTTCATGAAGATGAAAGGCCGCGGGTGACGGCTGCCCGGATGCTCCAAGTCACCGGCAATCTGAGCGATTTGGCGGAAGATCTATCGATCGACGAAATCGTGGTGGCGATGGATGACCGGCGCAAAGGCTTTCCGCTCGATGAGGTGCTGGAGTGCAAGTTCGACGGGATCCAGATCAGCACGTTTCTGACCTTCTTCGAGCGCCAGTCCGGGAAAATCCAGCTCGATGCGTTGCGGCCGAGCAACCTGATTTTCGCCGACGGCTTCCAGGTCGCGCTGGTCAACCGGGTGGTCAAGCGGTTGTTCGACTTGCTGGTCAGTTCCTTGCTGCTGGCGTTGGCGGCGCCGTTGATGGTGTGCGCCGCTCTGGCGGTTTGGCTGGAATCCAGGTTTGCCGGCCCCATCTTGTACCGGCAAACCCGAGTCGGGTTCAACGGGCGTTCGTTCGAGGTGATCAAATTTCGCAGTATGCGGGTGGATGCCGAGAAGGATGGCAAAGCGGTCTGGGCCAAACAGGGGGACAGCCGGATTACCCCGGTCGGAGCGGTCATGCGTGATACGCGCATCGACGAGCTACCCCAGTTGTTCAACGTGCTGCGCGGCGACATGAGCTTCGTCGGTCCCCGGCCCGAACGACCGCAGTTCGTCGCCGAACTGGCGAAAAAACTCCCCTTTTACACCATGCGCCACATGGTGAAACCGGGGATTACCGGTTGGGCGCAGATCTGTTTTCCCTACGGCGCCTCCGAGGAGGACGCCCGCGAAAAGCTGGAATACGACCTGTACTACATCAAGAATTACAGCATCTTTTTCGATACCGTCATCTTGCTGCAAACGGTCCACACCGTTTTTTGGGGCAAGGGCGCACATTAGCCAAACCGGCTTCAAGACCCTCATTTGACGCGCATTCCCGGCTCCGCGCCGCTGTCGGGTGCGAGCAGGTAAATGCCGCTAGCGCCGCCCGCCGCCAGGATCATGCCTTCGGAGACGCCAAAGCGCATCTTGCGCGGCGCCAGATTGGCGACCAGCACCGTCAGCCGGCCCTGTAGATCTTCCGGCGCGTAAGCCGACTTGATGCCGGCGAACACTTGGCGGGTTTCACCGCCGAGGTCGAGTTCCAGTCGCACCAGCTTGTCGGCGCTGGCAACGGCTTCGGCCTTGACGATGCGCGCGACGCGCAAATCGACCTTGGCGAAGTCGTCGACGGTGATGGTCGGGCCGATGGGGTCGGTCGTCGGCGGTCCTGCCTCCGCGCTTTCCGTCACGGTGAAAGCGCCTTCCTTCGATTCCTCGACCATGGCGTCGATCTGCGTCATTTCCACCCTCTGCATCAACGGTTTGAATTCGGCGATGGCGTGGTCCAGCAGCGGTTTCTCTAAATCGGTCCAGCGCAGCGGCGGAATTTGCAGGAACTGTTCGACCTGAACGGCGACGCCCGGCAACACCGGCTTGAGGTAGATCATCAATACCCGAAACAGGTTCAGACCCATAGCGCACACCGCCTGAACCTCGCTTTCGGTTCCGGGCTGTTTCGCCAGCGCCCAGGGTTTTTTCTCGTCGATGTACTGGTTGGCGCGATCCGCCAGCGCCATGATCTCGCGTGTGGCCCGGCCAAATTCCCGCCCCTCGTAAGCGTGGGCGATGGACTCACCGGCGGCGACGAATTCGGCGTAGAGGCCCGGTTCTGCCAGATGCTCGGCCAAGCGGCCCGCGAAACGGCGGCTGATGAAGCCGGCGCAGCGGCTGGCGATGTTGACCAGCTTGCCGACCAGATCGCTGTTGACCCGTTGCACGAAATCCTCGAAGTTCAAATCGAGATCGTCGATGCCGTCGTTCAGCTTGCTGGCGAAGTAATAGCGCAACACTTCCGGCCGCAAGTGGTTTAGAAAAGTGCGGGCCTTGATGAAGGTGCCGCGCGATTTCGACATCTTCTGGCCGTCCACGGTCAGGAAACCGTGGCAATTCACCGCCGTCGGCTTGCGGAAGCCCGCGCCGGTCAGCTCCGCCGGCCAGAACAGGATGTGGAAATAGGCGATATCCTTGCCGATGAAGTGATAGACTTCGGCGCTGCTGTCGGGCGTCCAGAAGTCGTCGAACCGCAAGCCGGCGCGGTCGCAATAGTTTTGGAAGCTCGCCATGTAGCCGATGGGCGCATCCAGCCAGACGTAGAAGTATTTACCGGGCGCATCGGGGATTTCGAAACCCCAGTAGGGCGCGTCGCGGGAGATGTCCCACTCCTGCAAGCCGGCGGTGAACCATTCGTCGAGCTTGTTCGCCATCTGGGGCTGGACCGGCCCGCTACCGATCCACTCTTTCAGCATTTTTTCGAAATCGCCCAGCTTGAAAAAGAAATGCAGCGACTCCTTGGTGATCGGGGTTGCGCCAGACAACACCGAGCGGGGATTTTTCAGATCGGTTGGGGCGTAGGTCGCGCCGCAGTTTTCGCAGCTATCCCCGTACTGATCCATCGCGCCGCAGCGCGGGCATTCGCCTTTGATGAAACGATCCGGCAGGAACATCTGTTTTTCCGGGTCGTAGGCTTGGGTGATGACCCGGCGGCTGATGTGGCCGGCCCGATCCAGCCGGCGGTAGATCAGTTCGGCGTAATGGCGGTTTTCCGGGGAATGGGTCGAATAATAGTTGTCGAATTCGATCAGGAAATCGGCGAAATCGCTCCGGTGTTCTTGCCAGATGCGGTCGATGAGCTGTTGCGGGGTGACGCCGTCCTGTTCGGCGCGCAACATGATCGGGGTGCCGTGGGCATCGTCGGCGCAGACGTAAGTGCATTCGTGGCCGCGCAGCTTCTGAAAGCGCACCCAGATGTCGGTCTGGATGTATTCGACCAAATGGCCGATATGGATCGGGCCGTTGGCGTAGGGCAAGGCGCTGGTGACGAGGATGCGGCGGGTTTTCATATCGCTCATGGCGCGGACGGGTTGCGGTCGCTCGGAAAGGCCGCTACGTTAGCAGCATTCCGGTATCGCTGTCATCCCGACGCGCTCCAGGCGATAGCCAGATTCCGAAATCCCCCATCTCCCCAGCAACGAGGAACCGATTATGACCGCGGTAACGCGCGCCGATGTGGAAACCGCCCTCAAGGGCTATATGGACCCGTATCTGGACCAGGATTTGCTCGCCGCCAAATGCGTCAAAGCGATTCGGGTCGACGGTTCCCGCGTGGAGTTGGACATCGAGCTGGGCTTTCCGGCGGCGGGTTACCGGGACACGCTGGCGGCGGCCCTGCGCGACCGGCTGGCGGCGCTGCCCGGAATCTCGGACCTCGCGATCAAGGTCGAAAGCAAGATCGTTTCCCACGAAGTGCAAAAAGGCTTGAAGCCGTTGCCGGGGGTCAAGAACATCATCGCCGTGGCTTCCGGCAAGGGCGGGGTCGGCAAATCCACCACGGCGGTCAACCTGGCGCTGGCGCTGCGGGCCGAGGGCGCCGTCGTCGGTTTGCTGGACGCCGACATCTACGGTCCCAGCCAGCCGCGGATGCTGGGCTCGACCGACCGGCCGCAATCGCCGGACGGCAAGTCGCTCAACCCGGTGGTCAGCCACGGCATCCAGTCCATGTCGATCGGCTATTTGATCGAGGAGGAAACGCCGATGGTGTGGCGCGGGCCGATGGTGACCCAGGCGCTGGAGCAGTTGCTGCGCGACACGCGCTGGCAGGATTTGGATTATCTGGTGATCGACCTGCCGCCCGGCACCGGCGACACCCAATTGACCCTGTCGCAGAAAGTGCCGGTCAGCGGCGCGATCATCGTGACCACCCCGCAAGATATCGCCTTGTTGGACGCGCGGCGGGGGTTGAAAATGTTCGAAAAGGTCGAAGTGTCGGTGCTCGGCATCGTCGAGAACATGAGTATCCACGTCTGCTCCCAATGCGGCCACGAGGAACATATCTTCGGCCAGGGCGGCGGAGAGCGCATGGCGGAGCAATATAAGGTGCCTTTCCTCGGCTCTTTGCCGTTGGATATTCGCATCCGCGCGGAAACCGACAATGGCCAGCCGACGGTGGTCGCCGAACCGGACAGCCGGATCGCCGGCCTGTATCGGGAGATCGCCCGGCGCGCCGCCGCGCGGCTGTCGCTCCAGGCCAAGAATTACAGCCACAAATTCCCGAACATCATCATTCAGAATACATAAAGCGTTTTCGTTCTATGATTATATCGGTCTTGTCAGACCTTCACTTTTTTCAACCGTCATGCTGAGGGAGCCTTAATGAAAAAAATCATTCAAGCGGGGTTGTTGGCGTTTTTTGTCGGCGGCGCTGTCGCGCTGCCGGTTCAGGACGCGGAGGCTGTCACCCGGTGTCGCGATGTCTACACCCGGGGCGTACACAAGCGGATATGCACCACGCGGCCCGCTTATCGGTATCGGACCGTGTGCCGGAATTATTGGCGCCACGGTGTCAAATATCGCAGTTGCCAGCGGGTAAGAGTGTATCGTTGAGTTTTACCAGGCGCGGCTTCGGCCGCGCTTTCATTTCAAGC
>DPWB01000406.1:849-3626 GCA_003527885.1 Candidatus Competibacteraceae bacterium | reverse complement strand
GTCTTCAACGATCATGCCGCGCCTTACATCGACCTCAGCGGGCCCCGGGAGGCGGTGGATCAGGCGATCAACCGCATCATGAGCAAGGAAATCAAAATCGCTTCTGACGAGGCGTTTTTCATCCATCCCGGCGAACTGGCGCTGGCCGCCACCGCCGAGACCATCACCGTGCCGGACGATCTGGTCGGCTGGTTGGATGGCCGCTCCAGCTTGGCGCGACTGGGGCTGATGGTGCATGTCACCGCGCACCGCATCGACCCCGGCTGGAGCGGCGCTATCGTGCTGGAGTGTTATAACAGCGGCAAGTTGCCGCTGGCCTTGCGGCCCGGCATGGCCATTTGCGCGATCAGTTTCGAGACCTTGACCGGTCCCGCCATCAGGCCCTATTCGACGCGGCGGGATGCCAAGTACAAGGATCAAAGCGGGCCGACCCCGAGCCGGATCGGCGGCGATGAGCGGCCGGAGAACGGTCATTGAATGAGCGGAATGAAATTCTCCAACCGCAGCGGTCCATCCAGCGCCTGACCGTCGAACAGCACCCGCCCCCCATCGAGCCGCAGCCGTCCTTGCGCGAACCAGCGGACCGCTTGCGGATACAGGCGATGCTCCTGCTCCAAAACTCGCGCCGCCAGCGCCTCGGGATCGTCGCCCGCCAGCACCGGAACCCGCGCCTGGACGATGACCGGGCCGCCGTCCAGCTCGGCGGTGACGAAATGGATGCTGGCCCCGTGCTCGGTTTCACCGGCGGCGATGGCCCGTTCGTGGGTGTGCAAGCCCCGGAATTTCGGCAATAGCGAGGGGTGAATGTTGAGCAGCCGGCCCCGATAATGTTCGGTGAAGCCGGGCGTAAACACCCGCATGAAACCCGCCAGAACCACCAGATCCGGTTCATGGCGGTCGATCGATTCGATTAGAGCCGCTTCGAAGGTCGGTCGGTCGGGGAACTGTCGGTGATCCAGCGCCAACGCCGTGACGCCCGCTTGCCGCGCTCGTTCCAAACCTTGCACGCCGGGGCGGTTGCTGATCACGGCGGCGATTTCCACCGGCAGCTCGCCGCTGGCGGCTTGATCCAAAAGGGCTTGCAAGTTGCTGCCCCGGCCGGAAATGAGCACCACCAGCCGGATTTTTCGGAACGCCTTCACGGGTAAAACTCCACGGTCGGTTCGCCCTCGCCAGCCGTGATTTCCCCCAGCCGCCAAACCGTTTCGCCCGCGCCGCGCAACACCGTCAGCGCGGTGTCGGCGACCTCTGGCGCGACGCAAACCACCAGTCCGACCCCGCAGTTGAAGGTGCGCCACATTTCGGCGTCGAGCACATTGCCGCGTTGCTGCAACCATTGAAAAACGGCCGGCCGTTGCCAGCTGGCGACGTTGATCGTTGCCTTGGTGTCAGCCGGCAACACCCGGGGTAAATTTTCGGTCAAGCCGCCGCCGGTTATGTGGGCGATGGCGTGAACCTCCACCTGTTCCAGCAGGTGCAGGACCGGTTTGACATAGATGCGGGTCGGAGCCAGCAAGGCGTCGCCGAGCGTGGAGCCGGCCAGCGGCTGATCGAAACTCGCGTTGCTGACGGCCAGAATCTTGCGGACCAGCGAGTACCCGTTGGAATGCGGGCCGGAGGATGCCAGCCCGAACAGCACATCGCCGACTCGAACCCGGCTGGGGTCGATGATCTTGGTCTTTTCGACCACGCCGACGCAAAAGCCCGCCAGATCGTAATCGCCGTCGTGATACATGCCCGGCATTTCGGCGGTCTCGCCGCCGACCAGCGCCGCACCGGCCTGCTCGCAACCGTCGGCGATGCCTTTGATCACCGTCGCCGCGACCTCGACTTCCAGCTTGCCGGTGGCATAATAATCCAGAAAAAACAACGGTTCCGCACCGACCACCAGCACGTCGTTGACGCACATCGCCACCAGGTCGACGCCGATAGTATCGTGGCGGTTCAATTCCAGCGCCAGTTTCAATTTGGTGCCGACCCCATCGGTACCGGAGACCAGCACCGGCTGGCGGTAGCGGTCCAGCGGCAGCTCGAACAGCGCGCCGAAGCCGCCCAGGCCACCCAGCACGCCGGGCCGGGCGGTGCGGCGGGCGTGCGGCTTGATCCGATCCACCAGCCGGTTGCCGGCGTCGATGTCCACGCCGGCGTCGCGGTAGCTGAGGGTAGGGCGTCTTGAGGGTTGCTCGTTCACGGTGAAAGACCTCGTTTGCGGTGGGGTGCGCGCCAGTGCGATTTAAAGTTATGTTATCTTACCGCACTTCGTTTTGAAGCCAGGGAACCGCCGTGATCGCCGAGTCTTACAATCCGCAAGTCATTGAAGCGGAAGCGCAACGTTATTGGGACGAGCGCCGCGCCTTCGCCGTGCGCGAAGAGCCGGGCCGCGAGAAATACTATTGTCTGTGCATGTTTCCCTATCCCAGCGGGCGGCTGCACATGGGCCATGTCCGCAACTACACCATCGGCGACGTGATGGCCCGTTACCAACGGATGCTGGGCAAGAACGTGTTGCAGCCGATGGGCTGGGACGCCTTCGGTCTGCCCGCCGAAAACGCCGCGATGGCCGGCGGCGTCGCGCCGGCGCAATGGACTTACGACAACATCGCCTATATGAAGAAACAGCTCCAGTCGCTGGGGTTCGCGTTGGACTGGGACCGCGAACTGGCGACCTGCCAGCCGGCCTATTACCGCTGGAATCAGTGGCTGTTCTTGCGGATGCTGGAACAAGGCATCGTTTACCTCAAGACCGGCGTGGTCAACTGGGACCCGGTGGACCAGAC
>DPWB01000406.1:0-533 GCA_003527885.1 Candidatus Competibacteraceae bacterium | reverse complement strand
GTGCTGGCCAACGAACAGGTCATCGACGGCCGTGGCTGGCGCACCGGCGCGCCGGTTGAAAAGCGCGAAATCCCGATGTATTACATGGCGATCACCCGCTACGCCGAAGAGCTGTTGACCGCGCTCGACACGCTGCCCGGCTGGCCGGAGCAGGTCAAACTGATGCAGAAAAACTGGATCGGCAAGAGCCACGGCGTGCGGATCGGTTTTCCTTACCGGTTTCCCGCCGCCCCTGGCAAGGTGGCCGATGAAGATGACGCCGAGGTTCTCTGGGTGTTCACCACCCGCGCCGACACGCTGCTGGGCGCGACCTATGTCGCGATCGCCGCCGAGCATCCGCTGGCGCTGCACGCCGCGCGAAGCAATCCCGAACTGGCTGCCTTCATCGAGGAATGCCGGCGCGGCGGCGTGACCGAGGCCGAACTGGCCACCCAGGAAAAGAAGGGGATGCCGACCGGCTTGACCGTCACCCATCCGCTCACCGACGACCCGCTGCCGCTGTGGGTCGCCAACTACGTGCTGATGGGCTACGG
>DPWB01000230.1:2519-3247 GCA_003527885.1 Candidatus Competibacteraceae bacterium | reverse complement strand
CTTCTTTTGTTTTTTATTTTTTTTAATGATACGGCGACCACCGAGATCTACACGAGATCGCTCGTCGGCAGCGTCAGATGTGTATAGCGGGCCACCCGTTCCCTGTAAGCAACAGAGGCCACGATCATGAACTATTTCGATACCTTACTGTTTGGCGTTTATCCCTATCTGGCCGGGGCGGTGTTTTTGCTCGGCAGCTTGGCGCGCTTCGACCGCGATCAATTCACCTGGAAGGCCCATTCCAGCCAGATGCTCAATAAGGAAAACATGCGGCTGGCCAGCAACCTGTTCCACGTTGGGATTCTGTTGCTGTTCTTCGGCCATTTCGTTGGCCTGCTGACCCCGCCGGAAATCTTCCACGCCTTTGGTGTCTCCGCCGGAGCCAAGCAGATTCTCGCCATCGTCGCGGGCAGCTTTGCCGGTATTTTGTGCTTCATCGGTCTGACCATGCTGCTCAAGCGGCGGCTGACCGATCCGCGAGTGCGGGCCAACAGCACGCGGATGGACATCTTCATCCTGCTGCTGCTCTACGCGCAGTTGATTCTTGGCCTCATCACGATTCCGGTGTCGCTGATGCACACGGATGGGCATAACATGCTGAACTTGATGGGCTGGGCGCGGAATGTCGTGACCTTCGATCCCGCCGAAGCGGTCACCTTCATTTCCCAGGTCGGTTTCTTGTTCAAGCTGCACATCTTCCTCGGCATCACCGTGTTCCTGGTGTTCCC
>DPWB01000230.1:0-2283 GCA_003527885.1 Candidatus Competibacteraceae bacterium | reverse complement strand
CATCACCGTGTTCCTGGTGTTCCCATTCAGCCGGCTGGTGCATATCTGGAGCGCGCCGGTGACGTATCCGATGCGGGCGTATCAGGTGGTGCGGCAGCGGTGAGAGACTCAAGGCGCAAGGTGGCAGCATCTCTCTATATTTGACCTTGCGCTTTTTGGCCTATAGCGTATAGCTTGACTTTGGTATGATTTTTGTCCATTCAAACGTGTTTTTTCACAACATAATTAGGCGGAAGGAAAATACGCATGAAACCGCTTTACGCTTTTGCGGTGGTCGCTACCCTGAGCGCGTGTGCGACGCAGCCGGTGGAGCAGCAGTCCAGCACCGCCCGCTCCGGAACGTGTAAATTCACTACGTCACAAGAAATTGCCGCATTATTTGACCATTGGAATCAATCCCTAGCGACCGGCGACCCCAAGAAAGTCGTCGCCAACTATGCGAACCCTTCGATTCTGCTGGCTACGCTTTCCAACAAACCCCGGTTCACGCCTGAAGAAAAGGAAGAGTATTTCCAGCACTTCATGGCGAATGGCCCTTCCGGCAGGATCGACATGCGCCACATTGAAACCGGCTGCAACACGGCTATCGATGCGGGGCTGTATACCTTTACCTTCGCCAAAACCGGGCGGAAAGTCAGCGCCCGCTACTCCTTTACCTATTACTGGGATGGGAAGGCGTGGTTGATTACTAGCCATCACTCTTCGATGATGCCAGAAAAAAACCAGTCGGGCAGGAAGGCGCTTTAATTTGCTGTTGGCTTGCGGGTGTTTGCCGTCGCTCCTGTAGCGCCGTATCCGGGCGCGGCATCGAACTGGGCCGTACAGTGTTTTATCCGCTCGGCGGCGGACAGCCTGCCGACGGCGGTCGGTTGCGCCGGCCCGATGATCGACCTCGCGAAATGAAGTCCTTTACAGGATCGGAATTGTTGGCTGGTTTTTTGAGGCTGGCTGAGGCACTATCTTAAGACTATCTGAGCTTTGTTCTTTTCGGGGGGATTTCCATGCCCATTACCGTCAACGGCGTTGAAATCACCGCCGCCGCCATCCGGGCCGAGATGCAACATCATCCCGCACCGTCTCGGGAAATCGCCGAATACGCGGCAAAACTGGCGCTGGTGGCCAAGGAGTTACTGTTGCAGGAAGCGAATCGGCTGGGGATCGCCGGCGGCGACGGAGAGGAGCGCATCGCGAAGCTCATCGAACGCGAGCTCGGAAACTCTGAAGACAAACCCGGCCAACCTCGGGCCGTCAGCCAATATCTGGCGAAGTTACTCGGTCGCGCCACGATCGACGGAATCGATCTCCTGGATGCCGATGCATCGCTGGCGCGCTAGCGGCAATGCAGGTTCTCGGCATCACCGGCTGGAGCGGTTCCGGTAAAACGACCCTGATCGTCGCCCTGATTCCTCGATTGCGGGCGCGCGGGTTCACGGTATCCACCCTCAAGCACGCCCATCACGAGGTCGATTTGGATACGCCTGGCAAGGATACCTTCCGCCATCGTGAGGCCGGGGCGCATGAAGTGATCCTGGCGACCGGCCGGCGCTGGGCGCTGCTGCACGAACTGCGCGAACAGGCGGAACCGGCGCTGTCCGAATTGCTGGCCCACTTGCAGCCCGTCGATCTGGTGTTGGTCGAAGGTTGGAAGAGCGGTCGCTATCCCAAACTGGAAGTGTGGCGGTCCGGCAGTGAGGACCAACCACCGCGCTTTCCGGGCGATTCCACCATCATAGCGGTCGCCAGCGAGCCATTGCTCGACCCGGCGCGATACGACCGGCCCGGATTACCGGTGCTGCCCTTGGGCGATGCAAATCGGATCGCCGATTTCGTGGTCCAGTTTGTCCGCAATAATTAAACCATGTTTTAATCATGAGGCTCGCCATGCCCGATTGCTGCGCCGGTGACCGGCTGTTGACGTTGGCCGAAGCCATGACCCGCGCCCTGGCTTCGGTTCGGCCGCTTCGCCAAACCGAGACCGTTCCCTTGCTGGAGGCTTACGGGCGAGTCTTGGCCGCCGGCGTGCTGGCTCGATGGGATGTGCCGCCACACGACAATTCCGCCATGGACGGTTTTGCCTTACATCGCGCGGATTTAAAGGCGGATCAGCCGACCCGGTTGCCGGTGGTCGGGCAGGCGCTGGCGGGTCATCTGTATTCGGGTGCAGTCCCGCGCGGTGCGGCGGTGCGGATCACCACCGGCGGGGTAGTCCCGGATGGGCCGGATGCGGTCGTCATGCAGGAGGAGTGTCGGGGTGCCCGCGGTGGAAGCTGGGTTGCGGCAGGG
>DPWB01000045.1:5454-11152 GCA_003527885.1 Candidatus Competibacteraceae bacterium | reverse complement strand
GAGCTTTAGTTCGGTCTCGTGGGCTCGGAGATGTGTATAAGAGACAGCTTCGACCCAGGCGTCGCCGTTGGCGGCCTTGACGATCTTGTAGGGCACCAGGTCGATGTCCTTTTGCACTTCCGGCTCGTTGAAGCGACGGCCGATCAGACGCTTGATCGCGAACAAGGTGTTCTGCGGGTTGGTCACCGCCTGCCGTTTGGCCGGCTGGCCGACGATGACTTCGCCATCTTCAAGGAAAGCGACCACCGAGGGGGTAGTACGGTCGCCTTCGCTGTTTTCGATGACGCGCGGCTTGCCGCCCTCCATGACCGCCACGCAGGAATTGGTGGTGCCCAGGTCGATACCGATAATAGTATTGCTCATTGCCTTGCTCTCTATATTTCAGGGAATTCGGTTAGCCATCGTTACCTGCCGCCAGATGTGGGGGCGGTCAGGCGCCTTTTCAATGGCGGCGCGCAGAGGGGCGCCGGGTTTCCTCACGCTGGCTTGGGCGGGGCCTGCGCCACCAGCACCTTGGCCGGGCGGACCAGACGATCGTTGAGCAGATAGCCTTTCTGCACCACCTGCGCCACGGTGTTGGGTTCGGCCCGATCGCTCGGCACCATCGCCATGGCTTCGTGTTCGCTCGGATCGAACTTGGCGCCGACGGGGTTCACTTCGCGCAGGCCGAATTTCTCCATCGCCAAGGCCAGTTGCTTGAGGGTCAGTTCGACGCCCTCCCGCAACTTGGCGACCTCCACATCCCCGCCGGCCGCCGCCAAACCCATTTCCAGGCTGTCGCGCACCGGCAGCAATTCGCCGAAAAAGCGTTCCAGCGCGAATTTATGCGCGTTCTGGACATCGCGTTCGGTGCGCTTGCGCAGGTTTTCCATCTCGGCGTGCGCGCCCAGATACAACTTCCAGTGCTCGTCGGCTTTGGCCAGGGCTTGATCCAAGTCCCGTTGCAGCGTGTCGAATTCCTCGCGGCCGACCAAAATCTCGGTATCCGCCTCATCCGCCGGGCCGGCGGCGGGATCGGCGGCGGGCTGTTTCATGCCGGCGCCGTCCGGGCGGACGCCGGGTTCCAACACAGGTTTAGGGGTCATCATCCGTTCTCCATCACCACGTCGAATCGGTCGGGCGACCGGGGGTCGCCCCTGATGGTCAAGAACTGGGGTCGACCCGGAAAAATTTCAAGGGTAGTCCGGGCGCCGTTTTCGCTCGCTGGCGAGCAGCGTGGGCGGGAATGCCTCAAAACGGGCGAGCCGGAGGATCGGTGGTGGCGTCGGAAAACGCGGCCCAACTGGCGGGGAGACGGTAGGCCGCCACCCAGCCCGGCAAGGCGTCGGCCGGCATCGGCCGGGCGATCCCGTAGCCTTGGGCGAGGTTGCAGCCGAGTTTCAGCAGCGCCAGCCCGTGCTCCTCGGTTTCCACCCCTTCCGCGATCACCCGCCGCTGGAAGGACTGCGCCAAACTGATGACGCCGCCGGTGATAGCCAGGTCCTCCGGATCGTGCAGCATGTCGCGCACGAAGGATTGATCGATCTTGAGCGTCTCGGCCGGCAACCGTCTCAGATACGTCAAGGAAGAATAGCCGGTGCCGAAGTCGTCCAGGGCGAAACCCACGCCGAGCTGGCGACATTCCTGAATCAACCCCGACACGTAGCCGATATCTTGCAAGGCGGCGGATTCCACCACCTCCAGTTCGAGCGCGCGGGCCGGCGCTCGCGCGTGAGCGCGCAACTGTCCGGCCAGACGGGCGGTAAAATTCGGCTGTTGCAAGTGCGCGGCCGAGATGTTGACGCTGACCGCCAGCGTCAAACCGGCGCTCCACCACGCTTCCAAATGGCTCAGGGCGACCTCGATCACCCAGTCGCCCAACAGATTGTCCAAGGCGGTGTTTTCGATCAGCGGCAAGAACTCGCCCGGCGCCAGCAGCCCCCGTTCGGGATGCCGCCAGCGGATCAGCGCCTCGGCGCCGAACACCCTGCCCTCCCGCATGTCGACCTTGGGCTGGTAATACAACGTGAACTGCCCGGCTTCCAAGCCAGTTTGGATGGCGCGCAGGGCTTCCCGCCGGGTCCGTTGCTGGCGGTCCTGGTTCGGGTCGAAGAAATGATAGCGGTTGCGGCCGGCCTGCTTGGCCAGGTACATGGCTTGGTCGGCATAGCGCAACAGCGTGTCAGGATCGGTGTCGTCGGTGGGAAAGACGCTGGCGCCGATGCTGGCGCTCACCGCAACCTGCTGGGCGGGAACGAGTTCATAGGGCTCGGCAATCGCGATCAGCACGCGTTTGAGCGCGGCTTCGGCCTCCCGGAGATTCCCGAAATCGGACAGCAGCAGCACGAACTCATCCCCCCCCAACCGGGCCACCGTGTCGTCGCCGCGCAAGTCGCACTGCAGGCGCTTGGCGGCCAGCACCAGCAGGCGGTCGCCGATGTCGTGACCGAAACGGTCGTTGACCGGCTTGAAGCCGTCGAGGTCGAGATACGCCACCACCAGCATCCGGCCGTTGCGCTTGGCGCGGGCCACGGCCTGCTTCAGCCGGTCCGCCAGCAGCAGCCGGTTCGGCAGGCGGGTCAGCGCGTCGTAATTGGCCGCCCAGCGCAGCCGCTCCCGGACGCGGTAGCGCTCGGTGGCGTCGGTGAAAACCGCGGCGAAACCGTGCTTGTCCCAGGAGACCAACGAGATTTCCAGATGCTTGTCCAAGGGCGCGAAAAACAGTTCGATCCGCCGGGTCTGACCGGTGGCGACCACTTCATCGAACAGTTTCATGAGGGGCGCTATCGCCTCGCCGTAAATGTCCTCCGCCAGTTTGCCGACCGCCTCTCGCCGGGAAATGTTCATGATGCGTTCGAACTTGGGATTGCATTCGATGAGCCGGTAGTGGATCGGCGCGCCCGCCGCAGTCTCGACCCGCTCGTGCAAGGCCACGCCCTCGTCCATGCCGTCGAACAGCGCGTGCAAGCGCTGTTCGCTCTTGCGCAGTGCTTCCAGCGCGCGCAACCGCTCCATGATGTTGCGCGCCACCCCCAGCACGCCGATCAGCCGGCCGGCCGTATCGCGCACGGCGGTCTTGGTGGTTTCGACCAACACCCGCCGGCCATCCGGGTATCTCAGCCATTCCTCGTTCGACAGGGGCATCGGCGAAGCTGCCGCCTCGCGGTCGCGCGCCCGAAACGCATCGGCGGTTTCCCGGTCGAGGAACTGGTAATCGCTCTTGCCGAGGATCTGTCGTTCGCTGGCCCCGAACAGCGCTTCGAAGGCGGCATTGCAGGCAAGATACGTCCCGTTTTCGTCTTTCAGCCAGATCAGGTCGGGCATGGCGTCGTAAAGAGAGCGCAGAAAACAGCGCTCCTGGTCGGCGATCCGCAATTGCCGGGCGAGCTCGGCACGCGCCTGATCCCGATCCGATTGCAAAAAATGGGTATAGGCCTCGCTGTTACGACACAACAAGACCGCTTTGGCCAAATTGGCCATCACCGGTTGAAAAACCTGGGCGAGCGGCAATTGCCGCTCGGGCAGTTCCGGCGTCAGCAGCAAAATGACGCCGCAGCCTGGCATGGCCAGGCGCAAGGTGGCCCCGTAGCGGCGGTGCTCGACCGGCAGACCATCGAGCAACGCCGCATCCTGGACGATTTCGGTCGGTCCCTGCAACAAAGCGACCGGCAACCGCAGCCGCTGTCCGACCAGACCGTACAGGCCGAAATCGCCTACGGCGGCGTGCAGTTCGGCCTCGATCCCGCTTCCACCCGGCGCCAGGTCCAGAAAAACCACGCCCGCCGGAAACGAGGTGTGATAGAGCAACCGCTGGAGCACCCGGCTCAGCAGCGGCTGCAATCTGATCTCGCTGGACAGCGCCAGCGCCAAGTCGTAGAGAACGGCGAGAATCCGTTCCCGGTTCATCCCGGTTTCCAGACCTTGCACACCAAAGCCGCGTTGTGAAACAGGGGATAGCCCCACTCCTGGCTGTTGCCGATTTCCCCCAAGGAAAGCGCGCCCACTAGGCGGCCGGCACCGGTTTTCTCATGCAAGGCGATCAGTTCGGCCCGCGCGTCCGCACCGAGATGTAACCGTCGGCCCGCGCAATAAAACGTCAGCAGATCGGCCCCGCCCAACCCGCCTTCCGCTTTGATCAATCCCCGCACGATGCGGTCCACGGTGTGCGAGGACCGCGCCGGCGGCCCTTGCAACAGCGCCAGCATGGCGTTGGGCGGGATTTCACCGACGCACAGCAACGAACCGTCGTCGAGCAGCGCCACGGGGATCCGAACGATGATTTCATCGTTGGCGCGCAGGATGCCGAACGGGAAGTGGGTGGCGTAGTGGTAAAAATTGTCCCGGGTCAGGTCGATCCCGTATTGGACGCGCATCAGCTCCTGATAAACCTCGAAAGCGGGCCGCCAGTCGATGCTGGCGATTCGGTTGCCCTCGGTGGAGGTGGCGGTCAGCAGCTGCTCCGGCGCCTGGTAGCCGTGTTCGATGACAGCGCCCCGCGCGTCGGGTAACAACAGCCACAGCACCCCGTTTTGCCCGAGCCGGTCGCGGTCGAACAGGCAGGGCATGGGCTGAAAGGTTTCGCTGCCGGCATTGACGCCGACATAGCGCACCCGATCGGCCAACTGCAAATAAAGCCCTTCCAGGATCGATGCGATGTTGGGCAGCATCGCGTCGAAAATCATGAACAGGGTCGAGTGCCGCTCCGTCAGATGCGGCGTCACGGCGGCGGCGATGCGGGCGGCGGGCTCCTCGCCGGGGGCATTGAGATCGGCGATCAGCCCGGCGGGCGGCATCCGGTCCCAGCGCAACAGCCAGACCCCTTCCGCGGCAAAGGCGCAATCCAGCAGTAGCGCCGGAAACAGACCGCCGCTCAAGGGCAGCGACAGTTCGCGGCACGCGGCCTGCAACGCATCGAGACGGGAAAGCGCCACTTCCGGCAACAAGGCCAACACCCCGCTGTCCGGCCATGCCTCACGCCACGCGCCAAGCAGGCTTTTAAGCGCCGCGCCCTCCAGGGAATTCAGATAAACGCAAGCGGACATGATATTTTAACGACCAATTTGTATATAAATTGAAGCAAAAAACCGAAAAATAATATTAGAATATTGATAGTATAATATCAATATTTTGGCGGGGAAGCTGGATCGAGATTCGGGTATTAGTCTTGCTCGTTAAGCGCCGCCGCCAACAGCCGAGCGGTGACATCCACCACCGGAATGACCCGGTCGTAAGCCATTCGGGTCGGGCCGATGACCCCCAGCACGCCGAGCACCTGACCTTCCACCGTATAAGGCGCGGTCACGACGCTATAGCCTTCCAGTGCGCCGAAGCCGGATTCTTCCCCGATGAAAATCTGTACGCCTTCGGCATGGAGGCATTGATCGAACAAATCCAGTAAATCCCGCTTGTGGTTGAAAGCTTCGAACAATTGCCGCAATTTGTCGAGATCGGATAAATCCGCGTCCTGCATCAGGTGCGTCTGGCCGGCCACGACGTAATCTTCGCTGGCCGGTTCGGTTTCGAAGGCCTGCTCCGCCATCTCGACCACGGTCTGCATCAACCGGTCGAGACTGTCTCGGGTCTCGCGCAACTCCCGCAGCAAGGATTCGCGCACCTGCTTGATGCTTTTGCCGGCGAACTGGTCGTTCAGATAGTGGGCGGCCTGTTGCAGTTCAACCGTGTTGTAAGGTCGGCGCGTTTGGATGATGCGGTTTTGCAC
>DPWB01000045.1:0-5246 GCA_003527885.1 Candidatus Competibacteraceae bacterium | reverse complement strand
TGGCGCAAGGTCATCACCTTGCGGCGCGGCAACATGACGATACCCGCCAGCCGGGTGGTTCCCGATAACAGTGTCGACACCGTCTGCGCCAGTCCGGTATTGCTCTGGATCGCTTGGCCGATCCGCTGCCGGAACCGTTCAACCTCCCCATCGCCCAAGGGCTGGAGGTTGAGCAGCACATCGACGAACAGCCGGTAGCCGCGGGCGGTCGGCACCCGGCCGGCGGAGGTATGCGGGGAATGGAGATAGCCCAGCTCTTCCAGATCCGCCATGACGTTGCGGACCGTGGCAGGGCTCAAATCGAGGCCCGCGTCGCGCGCCAACGTCCGCGAGCCGACCGGCTGGCCGTCGCGGATGTAGCGCTCGACCAGCGCTTTCAGCAAATGCTGGGTGCGTTCGTTGAGCGTGGGATAAACTCCCGCTGGAAGCTCCTTAGAGTACATACCGGCTGGCTTCTCCTCAGGTTTGGCACTCTTGATCGGAGAGTGCCAAGCGAACCTAGCAACTACTCTTTGGAGAGTCAAGTTATTATGCGTGTTATCAGACGCATGGCGCGCTTTCCTCGAAAATGATAAGTTGCTCTTCCCGACCAGGCAGTACGGAACGATGTCCAGCTCGGTTTTTCACACTATCGGACTGATCGGCAAATTCGGCGATCCCAACGTCGCCCACACGCTCAACCAGATCGCGGCTCACCTGCGCCAGCGCCAGTTGCGGGTCTTGCTCGACGAAAGCTCGGCGCGACTGATTCCCGACAACGGTCTGGAAGCCGCCAGTCGCGCCACGATCGGAGAACGCTGCGATCTGGCGATCGTCATGGGCGGCGACGGCACCATCCTCAACGCCGCCCGCTCGCTGGTTGATTACGAAGTGCCGATTTTGGGGATCAACCTCGGCCGCCTGGGTTTTTTGGCCGATGTCTCCCCCAGCGAAATTCCCCACAGTTTGGATCAAGTTCTGGCCGGACAGTTTCGCGAAGCCCGCCGCTCGCTGCTGCACGCGCAGGTGATTCACGAGGGCCATGTGGCGAGCGAAACCGACGCGCTCAACGACGTGGTGATCCACAAGCGCGAAGTCGCCCGCATGATCGAGGTGGACGCCTTTCTCGACGGCCGCTTCCTCAATGCGTACCGGGCCGATGGCCTGATCATCTCCACGCCGACCGGCTCCACCGCCTACGCCTTGGCCAGCGGCGGACCGATCATCCATCCGGCGCTGGAAGCGGTGGTGGTGGTGCCGATCTGCCCCCACACCCTCACGCACCGCCCGATCGTGGTCAAGGCGGACAGCGTCATCGAAGTGGTGTTGAATTCCGCCAACACCACCCAAACCCAAATCACCTGCGATGGCCAGGTCAGCCTGGCCATCGAATCGGGCGACCGCATCGTGATCCGTAAAAAAGACCGCAAGGTCCGACTGATCCATCCGGTCGGCCACGACCACTTCGAGCTGCTGCGGGTCAAGCTGCGCTGGGGCCTCAGCCCGGAAGCGTCCTCGTCGACTTGAACGGCCGGCCATGCTGACCCAATTGCGTATCCGCGACTTCGCTATCGTCGAAGCGCTGGAACTGGAGCTGGCCGGCGGCATGACCGCCGTGACCGGAGAAACCGGGGCCGGCAAATCGATCCTGGTCGATGCCATCGGCCTGTTGCTGGGCGACCGGGCCGACGGTGGCACCATCCGCCACGGCGCGGAACGGACCGACATCAGCGCGGTGTTCGATCTCGGCGCCCTGCCGGCCGCGCGCGCCTGGCTTTCCGAGCGCGACCTCGACGGTGAGGAATGTCACATGCGCCGGGTCATCGCCCGCAACGGCCGCTCGCGCACCTACATCAACGGTGTCCCCCAACCGACCCAGGCGATGCGCGAGCTGGGTGAACTGCTGGTGGACATCCACGGCCAGCACGAACACCAATCGCTGCTACGGCGCGAAGCGCAACGGCAACTGCTCGACGATTACGCCGGCACCCAGCCCTTGGCCGTCGAGGTGGAACAGGCTTACCGCCGGTGGAACGGCCTGCGCCAGGAACTGCGCGAGCTGCGGCAAGCCAGCAGCGAACGCGACGCCCGGCTCGACATCCTGCGCTACCATCTGCGCGAACTGGCGGCCTTGAATTTGACCGGGGGCGAAATCGCCGAACTCGAATCCGAGCAGCGGCGGCTGGCCAACGCCAGCGAGCTGCTGGAAACCGGCCAGCGGCTACTGGGACGGCTGACCGACAGTGATGACGGCGCCGTCAGCGACCGCCTCACCGAAAGCTTGCGCGAGCTGGAGGCACTCAATCGCCTGGACGGCCGGCTCGGTCCGGTCAGCGAGTTGCTGGAAGCGGCGCTGATTCAAATCCAGGAAGCGGGCGCGGAGCTGCGCGGCTATGTGGGGGGACTCGATCTCGATCCCGGCCATCTGGCCAAAGTCGAGCAGCGCATGACCGCCGCCCACCAGCTCGCCCGCAAACATCGGGTCGCGACCGAGGAACTGCCGGCCTTACGCGCCCGGTTCGAAACGGAACTAGACGCGCTCGAACACAGCGAGACCCGGCTGGAAAGCTTGCAACAGGCGTTGGGAGAAGCCCGAGACGAGTATCGCGGCCGGGCCGGGCAATTGAGCGAACGCCGGGCCACGGCGGCGCGGGCGCTGGGCGGACGGATCTCCGAGGCGCTGGCGGGGCTGGGAATGCCGGGCGGGCGCTTCGCCGTCGTGTTGGAGCGGCTGGACAAACCCGCGCCGGGCGGCTTGGAAACCGTGGAATTTCAGGTCAGCGCCAACCCCGGCCAACCGCCAAGACCGCTCGCCAAGGTCGCTTCCGGCGGCGAACTGTCGCGCATCAGCTTGGCGGTTCAGGTCATCGCCGCCCGCGCCGCGCGCATTCCCACGCTGATCTTCGACGAGGTGGACAGCGGCATCGGCGGCGGCGTGGCGGAAGTGGTCGGCCGACAGTTGCGGGCCCTCGGCGCCAACCGCCAAGTGTTTTGCGTCACCCATCTACCGCAAGTCGCCGCCCAGGCGCACCAGCAATTCAAGGTGGAAAAACAGAGCGACGGCGAAAGCACCCACACCCAAGTTTTCCCCCTGAATTCGGAACAACGGGTGACCGAGGTCGCCCGGATGCTGGGCGGGCTGGAACTGACCGCCAACACGCTGGCCCACGCCAGGGAGATGGTGGAAAAGGCGGATGCACCGACGCGGGATGAAAACTGAGCGAACCCATTCACGCGGGAGCTGAATCGAAACGACAGCCCACCGCTGTCGGTACGACATCCCGATCGGCCGCGACCCGGCCGACCCCAACGGAGAGCAGTCGCCCGACCTTACTGTGCTCCGCCCGCCGGGCGCGCACCGTATTCCTCGCCCTCCGGCGGACGGTGCGGGCACTCGGCGCGGTGGCAGTGGCCGTAAAGGATCAGGCAATGCTCGGCCAGCTCGAAACCGAGCCGCTGGCAGATGCCGCGCTGGCGCCGTTCGATTTCCTCGTCGCAGAATTCTTCGAGCCGCCCGCACTCCAGGCACAGGATGTGGTCGTGGTGTTCGCCCTGATTGATCTCGAACACCGAATGGCCGCCTTCGAAATGATGGCGTCTGACCAAGCCCGCCGATTCAAACTGGGTCAATACCCGGTATACCGTGGCCAAGCCGACTTCCTCACCGGAATCGACCAGCGCCCGATAAATCGCTTCGGCGGTCAGGTGTAGGCTGTCCTGTTGCTGCAACATGTCGAGGATCTTGATGCGCGGCAACGTGACCTTCAGCCCTGCCTGCTTGAGTTCTTTGGAGCCCACGTGGAACTCTCCGGGGGTTGCGCTTGCCCGCGGGTTGCCGTTGTACGCTATGATGTGGCTCAGTCAACATCGCAACCCGGACCTTGTCTTCCATGCCTCATTCACTTTTACGCGCCGCCGGCCTTCTGCTGCTGGCTCTGGCGACCGGCTGCCGTTCGTACCTCCCCAGCTTCTACACCGTCCCGGTCCGCCAAGGCAACTATATCGATCAGGCGGCCGTCGCCCAATTGAGTCCCGGCATGACCAAACAGCAGGTGCAGCGCGTTCTGGGCACCCCTTTGGTCAACGACCCTTTCCATCAAAACCGTTGGGACTATTACTACCAATACGGCAAGGGCGCCAAAATCAGCGAACAGCGCCGTATCACTTTGTTCTTCAGCGGCGAGACGCTCGATAGAGTCGAGGGCGGGGCGAAAAATTAAGCGGGTTCCACTTCCGCGTCGCCGCCGCCCTTGCGCGTCCGCTTGCCCTCGGCGGCGCGCTTCTTGCGCACCTCCTTGGGGTCGGCCAGCAAGGGCCGGTAGATTTCGACCCGGTCGCCGGGACGCACGGCGGCCGACAGCTTGCTCAGCTTGCCGAATACCCCGACCTTGGCGGTTGGGAGTTGAATTTCTGGAAATCGTTCCAAAATATGGGATTCGAGGATCGCTTGTTCCAGCGTCGCGCCCGCGGGTACCTCGACCGTGAGGATCGCCTGTTCGTCAGGGCGAGCATAGGCGATCTCGACTTGGATGGTGGAGGGTTCGGGATCAGCGCTGGCCATAGAGGTCCACCGCGCGCTTGCAGAACGCGTCCACCAACGAGTTGGCGATTTGTTTGAAGACCGGCTCGACCGCCACTCGCAGCAAGGTATTGGCAAACTCGAACTCCATGTCGAGCGACACCTTGGAGGCGTCGGCGCGCAGCGGCTCGAAGCGCCAATAGCCTTGCAAGCGTTTGAAAGGGCCTTCCAACAGCCGGATATCGATCATTTTGTTGGGCTGCATCCGGTTGCAGGTGGTAAAGGACTTGTGCACGCCGCTCTTGGCCATTTCGATGGTCGCCCGCACTTCGTCCGCGCCGCGGCTCAGGATGTGGGCGGACCGGCACCAGGGCAAAAATTGTGGATACGCTTCGATGTTTTCGACCAACCCGTACATTTCAGCCGCCGAATACAGCACTAGGGCGCTCTTGTTGACGGTCGCCACGACTCGTTCTCCATTACGGCGTTATCGGTATTGTTATTGGACTTCAGCGGGGCAAGTTTGGTTGAATCGGCGTCCATCCTCAAGCGTTGCCCGCCCAGCCGCCCGCATTCGACCTCCCATTAAGATCCGACCATGAGCAAGAAAGCAACGACCAGCCAGCAGATCGCCGGCAACAAGAAGGCCTACCACGAGTATTTCATTGAAGAGCACTACGAGGCGGGCTTGGCCCTGCAGGGCTGGGAGGTCAAAAGCCTGCGGGCCAGCCGCGCCCACCTCAAGGAA
>DPWB01000415.1 GCA_003527885.1 Candidatus Competibacteraceae bacterium | reverse complement strand
AGGAGACTGTTCGGCGATGGCGACTATTTCGATGCGCCAGATGCTGGAGGCCGGCGTGCATTTCGGCCACCAGACGCGTTACTGGAACCCCAAGATGGCTCCGTATATTTTCGGGGCGCGCAGCAAAATTCACATCATCAACCTGGAAAAGACCCTGCCGCTGTACTTGGACGCGCTGAATTACGTGGGGAAAATGGCGTCCAAGGGCGGAAAAGTCCTGTTGGTCGGCACCAAGCGCTCGGCGCGCGAGGCGACCGCCGAGGCGGCGATCCGCGCGGGTATGCCCTATGTCAACCACCGCTGGCTGGGCGGCATGTTGACCAATTTCAAGACGGTCCGCCAGTCGATCAAGCGGCTTAAAGAACTGGAATTGATGGCGCAGGACGGCACTTTCGAGCGCCTGGCCAAAAAGGAAGTGATCGGCTTGCGCCGGGATATGGACAAGCTGGAGCGCAGCCTGGGCGGTATCAAGGACATGGCCAGCCTGCCGGACGCTTTGTTCGTGATCGATGTCGGCCACGAGCGAATCGCCGTGCAGGAAGCCAACAAGCTGGGAATCCCCGTGCTCGGCGTGGTGGATACCAACCATTCCCCCGATGGCGTGAACTACGTCATCCCCGGTAACGATGACGCCATCCGCGCCATCCAGCTGTACGTCGGCGGCGTGGCCGAGGCGGCGCTGGAGGGCCGGGCGCTGCTGGCGTCCGGTCGCAGCGCCGAGGAAGAGTTCGTTGAAATCCCCGAGGACCCGCTCCCGGCCGAAGGCGGCGTTTGAACCTGAACCCCTGGCGGCGCTTGCAAGAGGGCTCGCGCGCTCGGCGCGCGGGCTTTTTTTGCGGGATTGCGGTCGTTCAGGCTGATTTCATGAAGCGGGTTTTACTTTAGCTCGATTTTGTCAGAGGTAGGAAAGCATGGCGGACATTACGGCGGCGCTGGTCAAGGAGCTGCGGGAGCGCACGGGTTCGGGACTGATGGAATGCAAGAAGGCCCTGCAAGAAACCGGCGGTGATATCGAAGCGGCGGTCGAGTCGATGCGCAAGGCCGGTCAGGCCAAGGCCGACAAGAAGGCCAGCCGCGTCGCCGCCGAAGGTCTGGTCGCGATCGGGCAGGCCGCTGGCGCGGCCGCCATGGTCGAGATCAACTGCGAAACCGATTTCGTCACCAAAAACGATGATTTCCGGGCGTTCGCCGCCGCGGTGGCCGAAACCGCGCTGGCCGTGGGGCCGGCGGATCTGGACGCGCTACTGGCGGCCCCTATGGCCAACGGCCAAAGCGTCGAGCAGAACCGGCGCGACTGCATCGCCAAGATCGGTGAGAACATCAACGTCCGGCGTTGCGTCCGGTTCAGCAACCCCAAGGGTGTGCTGGGCAGTTACCTGCACGGCACCCGCATCGGGGTGCTGGTGGAGTTGGCGGGCGGCGACGCCGGGCTGGCCAAGGACATCGCCATGCACGTGGCCGCCAGCCGGCCGCTGTGCGTCAGCGCCGATCAGGTTCCGGCCGAGGT
Source organism: Candidatus Competibacteraceae bacterium (assembly GCA_003527885.1). Taxonomy (GTDB): domain Bacteria; phylum Pseudomonadota; class Gammaproteobacteria; order Competibacterales; family Competibacteraceae; genus Competibacter_A. The sequence goes on along the minus strand of DPWB01000415.1, from coordinate 3,532 downwards.
GGTGGCCAAGGAGAAGGAAATCTACGCCGCCCAGGCCGCGACCAGCGGCAAACCGGCCAGCATCGTCGAAAAGATGGTCGAGGGCCGCTTGCGCAAGTATTTCGACGAAATCACCTTGCTGGGCCAAGCCTTCGTCAAGGACCCCGACCAAACCGTGGAAAAATTGCTCGCGGCCCGCGACGCCAGGGTGGTCCGGTTCGAGCGCTTCGAACTGGGGGAGGGCATCGAAAAAAAGGCCGACAACTTTGCCGCCGAGGTGATGGCCCAAGTCCGCGGCGGTTGAAGGGCCACCGGACCGCGACCGGTCCGGCACCCGCCTCTGCCGTCCTGACCGCTAATACAGTACAATCCGCCCGTTGTCATCCCACGGATCGCGCCGATGCCCATGCAGGATTCCAGACCGATCTACAAGCGGATTCTCCTCAAGCTCAGCGGCGAAGCCCTGATGGGCGAGGGGGACTTTGGAATCGATACCGAAGTGCTCGCCCGCATCGCCGGCGAGGTCGGTCAGTTGAGCCGGCTCGGCGTGGGGGTGGGCATGGTGATCGGCGGCGGAAATCTGTTTCGCGGGGCCGGTTTGGCCAAGGCCGGGATGGACCGGGTGACCGCCGATCACATGGGGATGCTGGCGACCGTGATGAACTCGCTGGCCATGCAGGACACCCTGGAGCGGCTCGGCGTGTTCACGCGGGTGATGTCGGCGGTGCGCGTCAATCAGGTTTGCGAGGATTACATCCGCCGCCGCGCCATCCGCCATCTGGAAAAAGGCCGGGTGGTGATTTTCGCCGCCGGCACCGGCAACCCGTTTTTCACCACCGACTCCGCCGCCAGCCTGCGCGCCATCGAGATCAACGCCGAGGTGATGATCAAGGCCACCAAGGTGGACGGCATTTATTCCGCCGACCCTTTCAAGGATCCGACGGCGGTGCGCTACGACCGGCTCACCTACGACGAAGCCCTGGCCCGCAAGCTTCAAGTGATGGACGCCACGGCCATCGTGATGTGCCGCGAGCACGACCTGCCGCTGAAAGTGTTCAACATCAATCGCCACGGTGATCTGGTGCGGATCGTGTGCGGGGACAACCTGGGCACTTCCGTGGCGCGGGAATGACGACCATGATCGATGATCTCAAAAAAGAATCCGCCGACCGGATGGTCAAAAGCGTCGACAGCCTCAAGCAGGAATTGACCAAACTGCGCACGGGCCGGGCCCACGCCAGCCTGCTGGATCACCTCATGGTCAGTTATTACGGTTCCGACGTGCCGCTCAATCAGGTTGCCTCGGTCGGGATCGCCGACGCCCGGACCTTGCTGGTGACGCCTTGGGAAAAGAACCTGATCGGGCCGATCGAGAAAGCCATCCTGAAATCCGATCTGGGGTTGAATCCGGCCTCCGCCGGCACCACGATCCGGGTGCCGCTGCCGGCGCTGACCGAGGAGCGCCGCCGCGATCTGGTCAAGGTCGTCCGCCACGAAGGCGAAGGCGCCAAGGTGGCGATCCGCAACATCCGCCGCGACGCCAACAACCAGCTCAAAACTTGGCTCAAGGACAAGAAAATTACCGAGGATGCCGAACGTCAGGCGCAGGATGAGATCCAGAAACTCACCGACCGGCACATTCAAGCGGTGGATAAGGCGTTGGCGGCCAAAGAGGCCGAATTGATGGAAATTTGATGGGGTCATGGGGCGGGGACCGGCGAGTCCAATGAACATTGGGATCGGGGCTTTCCCGAAGGTCAGCTGAGATTTTGGACGCGCCGCCGCCAGTTTCGGGTGCCGCGCCGCCGCGCGACCGGCTACCCCGCCATATCGCCATCGTCATGGACGGCAACGGGCGTTGGGCGCAGCAGCGGTCCCTGCCGCGCGCGACCGGCCACCGGGAGGGCGCCAGGACGGTGCGGCGGATCGTGCGGGCGTGCAGCGAACGCGGTATCGAGGTGTTGACCCTGTTCGCGTTCAGCAGCGAGAACTGGCGCCGGCCCCGACCGGAAATCGAAGTCTTGATGAATTTGTTCCTGACCACCTTGCGCGGCGAGATTCGCCGGATGGACAACGCCAACATCCAGTTGCGCTTCATCGGCGAACCGGCCGCGTTTTCCCCGACCTTGCAAGATTACATCCGTAAAGCCGAGCGGCGCACTTCCAAGAACACGGGCCTGACGCTGGTGATCGCCGCCAATTACGGCGGGCGCTGGGACATCGCCCAGGCGGCGCGCCGGCTGTCCGAGGAGGTCGTGGCGGGCCGGTTGCGGTGCGCGGACATCACCCCCAGCGCCTTGCACCGCTATACCTGCTTGGCCGATTTGCCCGAACCGGATTTGTTCATCCGCACCGCCGGCGAGCAGCGCATCAGCAATTTTCTGCTGTGGCAAATGGCCTACACGGAACTGTATTTCACCGACCGGCTGTGGCCGGATTTCGAGCCCGCCGACCTGGAGACGGCGTGCGCGGCCTTCGCGGGCCGGGAGCGCCGCTTCGGGTTGACCAGCGAGCAAATCGCGCGGGGGCGGCGTGCTTAGGCAGCGTATTTTGACCGCCTTGGTCCTGGCTGCCATCGTGGTGTGGGCGGTGTTGAAATTGCCCGCCTCCGGTTTCGGCGTGGCCCTGTTGGTGGTGGTCCTGCCCGGTGCCTGGGAATGGGCGAGGTTGGCGGGCTGGAGCGGCGCCCGCGAACGGCTGCGGTATGTGGCGGCGGTGCTGGCCTTGATTTTGCTGATCTGGCCGCTGCTCGGGAAGAGCGGTTTCATCGGCGGCCTGCTGGTTGCCGTGGCCGGGGCTTGGTGCGGGGTTTTGGTTTGGTTGTGGCGTTACGCCGGACGCCCGGAACGGCCGGATCGCCCCGTGACGGTGGCGGCGGCCGGGTTGGTGGTGTTGGCCGCTCCCTGGGCGGCGCTGATGGCGTTGCGCGCCGACTATGGCCCGCGTTACGTAATGTTCCTGTTGCTGCTGGTTTGGGCGGCCGATATCGGCGCCTATTTCGCCGGGCGGCGTTGGGGGCGGCGCAAGCTGGCCCCGGCCATCAGCCCCGGCAAGACCTGGGAAGGCGCGCTGGGCGGCGGTCTGGCGACTCTCGTCCTCGCCCTGGTCGGCGCGGCTTTTTTGAAGGTCGGCGGCGGACTCGGATTTGTCGCCGTTTGCATGGTCACGGTGGGATTTTCCATTGTGGGCGATTTGTTCGAAAGCATGATGAAGCGCCAGTCCGGCCTGAAAGACAGCGGATCGCTGCTGCCCGGCCACGGCGGCGTGCTCGACCGGGTCGACAGCCTGAGCGCCGCCGCGCCGGTCTTTCTGCTGGGGCTTTACGGGATCGGGCCGTGAGCGCGCGCACCGGCGTCACCATTCTCGGTTCGACCGGCTCGATCGGGGTCAGCACTCTCGACGTGTTGCAACGTCATGCCGACCGGTTTCGGGTGGTGGCCCCTGTCTCTTATACACATCTGACGCTGCCGACGAGCGATCTAGTGTAGATCTCGGTGGTCGCCGTATCATTAAAAAAAAAAAGAGAGTGTAGTATTAGGAAAACAAGAAAAGA
>DPWB01000148.1:564-3572 GCA_003527885.1 Candidatus Competibacteraceae bacterium | reverse complement strand
TGAGTGCTTCTTCGTTTCCGTTCACTTCTTTTTTTTTAATGATACGGCGACCACCGAGATCTACACTAGATCGCTCGTCGGCAGCGTCAGATGTGTATAAGAGACAGGGCTATCCTCGTCCAGCTCCCCGCGCCGGGCGGTGAAATACCCCACCAAGCGTTCGCGGTAGGCCGCGCGGGCGGCGCTGGAGCCGAGCGAGTTGATTTGCAGGGCGACATCGCGGATGCCGAGCCGCCGCCACAGCCGCGCCGACAGGCAGATCAGCTCGGCGTCGATATCGGGACCCATCATGCCGTAAGCCTCGACGCCGACTTGGTGGAACTGGCGGTAGCGGCCTTTCTGGGGCTTTTCGTAGCGGAACATCGGGCCGGCGTACCACAGCCGCTGGGTTTGGTGGTGCAGCAGGCCGTGCTCGATGCAGGCGCGCGCGCAACCGGCGGTTCCTTCGGGACGCAGGGTCAGGCTGTCGCTGCCGTCGCGGTCGGGAAAGGTGTACATCTCTTTGCCGACAATATCGGTCACTTCCCCGATGGAACGGACGAACAGCTCGGTCTTTTCGACCAGCGGCAGACGGATCTCCTGATAGCCGTAAGCGGCGAGCACCTCGCGCACGGTCGCTTCGAGACGCTGCCACCCCGCCGATTCGCCGGGCAGGATATCGTTCATGCCGCGAATGGCTTGAAACGCTTTGGTCATGGATTGGAAGTCGTTGCTAGGCGTTTGAAACGGGGCCGCCATCGCTTCGGGTAAAGCGAAACCGGCGCTGGGACCGGCGATCAGGGCTGCTCGCGCGCCAGGGTAAAGCGGCTGACCGTGCCGCGCCGCGGTACGTAAAAATCCGTGTTGACCAACCGGTCGTCCAACAGGATCCGGGTGGCGGGGGCGTTGCCGAGAGTGACCTTGAAGGGTGCCGGCCCCGAGATGGCGGTGGTGCTGTTGGCTTTCATCAGACCGTTGGCGAGCACGTTGCCTTGGGCGTCTTTCACTTCCACCCAGCAGTCGTTGCTGAATTCCAACAGCAGTTTGGCCTCACCGAGAGCGCCGCCGCCGGCGGGTGAAGCCGGATCCGTTTTGACCGCTCCAGGAGCGACGGTGGCGACGATCCCGCTTGCGGAAGGCACGGGCAGGGGGTCCGGCGCGGAGGCCGGAGGAGCCGGCGCCGTAACCGCCGGGGGAGTTGCGTTTGCCGACATCGCGGCGGGAGCGGGGTTGGTCGGCGGCGAGGGCGGGCTGAGCGCTGGCGGGGTGACGGGGCTCGCGGCGACGGTCGCCGGCGGCGCGGCGGCCGGTGTCGCGGCCGGAGTGGCCACTTCTGGCGCGGGCTGAAACGGGTATTGAGTCTGGCTGAGGGCTGTTTTGGAGGCGCTTTCGCCGGGTTTCTCGACGCCGGGCGCGCCGTCCGACCACCACCCGAACAAACGGCTGGGATCGAGCTCGTTGAGATTCTGGATGGCGGCCCAGGCGATGGCCACGACCACCGCCAAGTAAAATACGCCGCGCAGATCCCACGCTCGGGTGTGCCGCCGCACCGGGTGCATCACCTTCAGCGGCGGCGGTTCCTGCGTGCTGCTGCCCGACTGGCGCCGGTAGCGGTCGAGCACCGCCTGTTCGGGCAGGTTCAGCAGCCGGGCGTAGCGGCTGAGGTAACCACGGACGAAGACGGGCGGACCCAACTGGTCGAAGCGGTCGTTTTCGAGCGCCTCGATGATGGCGGCGTTCAGGCCGAGGTGGCGGGCAACCTCGCGCTGTTCGGCGTTATAGCTGGCCCGGACCTGCGTTAGCCAAGCGCCGAGCGACTCGGCGCCAGCGGCGGGTTCGGCCGGGGGAGTGAGATGGGATGTGAGCTCGTTAGGTATGGTCATCGCGGTCTTTTATGACGGGTCGTTACTGTTTTCTAGAAAGTCACTTGCTGTTGTCGTGCAGGCGTTGGGCTTCTTCGGAGTTCGGGAATTGGGACGACAAGGCCGAAGCGTACTCCCGGCGCAGCTGGGGGTCGCCTTCCTTGTCAGACTCCATCATGAAGCCGAGCCACAGGCTCTGCGCCGTGGCGCGGGCCTGGCTGTGGTAGCGTTGTAGAAAGGCGCGTCCCTGCAAGGTTTTTCCTTGCGTTTGGCTGAGTTCGGCCATTTCGTACAAGGCGGCACCGTTATTGGGGTTTTGCTCCAACGCCTTGCGCAACCAGATTTCGGCCTGGGCGGGATCGCCGCGCTTGCGGGCGCACAGTCCGAGGCCGGCGTTGGCGTCGGCGGCGGTGACGCCCGCGTTGGCCGGATCGGCGAGGATTTTCTGGAACTCGGCTTCGCCCTCGGCGGCCCGGATCGGCTCGCGCGTGCAGAGCAGGCGGGCGTAGTTGAGCTTGGCCAGCGTGTAATCGGATTTCAGCTCCATCGCCCGCTTGAAATGGGTTTCGGCGGGACCGTACTCGCGCAGTTCTTCGTAGAGGACGCCGAGGGCGTTGTGGGCTTCCGGGTAATTTTCGTTGAATTGAACCGCTTTGAGCAGCTTTTCGGTGGCCACGTCGAGCCGGCCGGACTGCATGTAACCCACCCCCAGCTTGAAGTTGGTCTCGGCGACGTTTTCCTTGAATTCGGTGTCCTTGGTGCTGGCGCACGCCCCCAGCAGCACGCTCAGCGCCAGCACGATCGATGAGCCGGTGATTCGCATGGTCGGGCGTCTCTCAACTGGCGAGTCGGGCCGGGCGGCGTTGCGGCCGGCGGCCCCGAGGTTGGACTTGCCCGGCCAGTTGCCCGCAGGCGGCGGCGATGTCGTCGCCGCGGGTCTTGCGGGTGATCGCGGTCAGCCCGTGCTGGCCCAATACCGCTTGAAACCGGGCGATGGCGGTTGGCCCGGAACGGCGGTAAGCGGTCCCCGGAAAGGGGTTGAACGGGATCAGGTTGATCTTGGACGGGATGTCGCCGAGGAGCGCGGCCAGCGCGTGGGCGTGCTGCTCCGAGTCGTTGACGCCGTCCAGCAGCACGTATTCCCAGGTGATGCGGCGGTGCGGCTTG
>DPWB01000148.1:0-282 GCA_003527885.1 Candidatus Competibacteraceae bacterium | reverse complement strand
CGTCGTCGGGCGCGTGCAGCGACACCGCCAGGCTGACTTCGGACACCTCCCGCAGCCGGTACAGCGCCGGCACCACGCCGGCGGTGCTCAGCGTGACGCGACGCTTGGAGATGCCAAAGCCGAGATCGTCCTGCATCAGGTCGGTCGCCTTTACCACGTTGTCGAAATTCAGCAGCGGTTCACCCTGTCTCTTATACACATCTCCGAGCCCACGAGACCGTACTAGATCTCGTATGCCGTCTTCTGCTTGAAAAAAAACAAACAAGCCAGTAGCACATATAG
>DPWB01000018.1 GCA_003527885.1 Candidatus Competibacteraceae bacterium | reverse complement strand
CCGCCCGCCGAGACCTACAGTGGTTCACTCGCGGGAAGCGTCAGATGTGAATAAGAGACAGCAGCGCTTCCTGTCCCAGCCGTTCTTCGTGGCGGAAGTGTTCACCGGTTCGTCCGGCAAATACGTCGCGCTCAAGGACACCATCGCGGCGTTCAAGGGCATCGTCGCCGGCGAGTACGATCATCTGCCCGAGCAAGCCTTCTATATGGTCGGCGGCATTGATGAGGCCGTGGAAAAGGCCACCAAGCTGTAAGGGTCCGATGGCCCCGACCGTGGGGCCGTTTCCCATGCCAACCGACCAGGAGACGCACGCATGGCCATGACATTGCACGTCGATATCGTCAGTGCGGAGAAGGAGCTATTCTCCGGCGCCGCCGAGATGGTGACCGCGCCGGGCGAATTGGGCGAACTCGGCATTTTGCCCCGCCACAGCCAGCTGTTGACCCGGCTGAAACCCGGTCAGGTCCGCGTCCGGTTGCAAGGCGGCGAGGAACAGCTGTTCTACGTATCGGGCGGACTGCTGGAAGTGCAGCCGAGTTTGGTGACGATACTGTCCGATACCGCCGAACGGGCCCGCGACCTGGACGAAGCGTCCGCGCAGGCCGCCAAACAGCGCGCCGAGCAAGTGCTCGCCGCTCATCAGGGTGATTTTGAATACGCCAGAGCCAAGGCTGAACTGGCTGAGGCCATCGCGCAGTTGCAGGCCATCGAAAAGCTGCGCAAGTTGCGTAAAGCGGGTCAAAAGGCTAATAATAATAATATATTAGACCCCCTATTGGGCCGTGACAACGTCACGGCCTTTTTATTTTGCAGCCCGCCGAGAGCCTTCGTGGCCGAGTATTCGCCGCAGGTTGCTCATTCCGTCGCTAAGGTTCGTTACAATAGTGAATGATTTTTTTGGAGGCGTATCGGTCATGCAGCAGCTTTCGGTCGTGATTCTTGCCGCCGGCAAGGGTAAGCGGATGGTTTCAGATTTGCCCAAAGTCTTGCACCGTATCGCGGGTAAACCGTTGTTGGGTCACGTGCTGGCCACGGCGAACCAGCTTGAGGCGACAGCCCGACTGGTGGTGTACGGACACGGCGGCGAGGCGGTCAAGGCCGCTTTCGCGGGGGATTCGGATGTGGTCTGGGTCGAGCAGGCCGAGCAGTTGGGTACCGGCCATGCCGTCGCGCAAGCGCTGCCGTCAATCGATCCTACTGGCGTGGTGTTGGTGTTGTACGGTGATGTGCCCTTGATCCGGGCCGAGACCCTGCGGCCCCTGGTCGCGGACGCCCGGCAGGGCCGGTTGGCGTTGCTGACGGTCGAATTGGGCGATCCGACCGGCTACGGCCGCATCGTCCGCGACGGGCGCGGGCGGGTGTTGCGCATCGTCGAACACAAGGAAGCGACGCCCGACGAGCGGAATTTGCGCGAGATCAATACCGGGATTTTGGCCGTTTCCGCCGCTAGGCTGAAAGGCTGGGTCGTCGAGCTGGATAATGACAACTCGCAGGGCGAGTACTATCTGACCGATATCATCGCCTTGGCGGTGCGCGACGGCGTGCCGGTCGAAGCCTTCACGGTGGCCGAACCGGCCGAGGTGCAGGGCGTTAACGACCGCCAGCAACTGGCTGAACTGGAACGTTTTTATCAGGCGCGACAGGCTGAGGCGCTGCTGGCGGGCGGCGCGACCCTGCTGGATCCGGCGCGCGTCGACGTTCGGGGTACCCTGGTTACCGGCAAGGATGTCGTCATTGATGTCAATGTGGTGTTCGAAGGCACCGTGCGCTTGGGTGACCGGGTGCGGATCGGACCGTTCTGCGTATTGCGGGATGCGGTCATCGGCGCTGATGTCGAAATCCTGTCGCATTGCTGGATCGACAGCGCCGAGGTCGGGGCCGGCGCACAGATCGGACCATATGCCCGGTTGCGGCCCGACACCCGGCTGGCGCCAGGGGTGCATATCGGCAATTTCGTCGAGACCAAAAAGGCGGAGATCGGTCCCGGTTCCAAGGTCAACCATCTCACCTATATCGGCGATGCCGAGATCGGGTCGAACGTCAACATCGGCGCCGGCACCATCACCTGCAACTACGATGGCGCCAACAAGCATAAGACCGTGATCGGCGACGGCGCTTTCATCGGCTCCAACAGCTCGCTGGTGGCGCCAGTGCGGATCGGCAAGGGAGCGACGGTCGGCGCCGGTTCGGCGGTCAGCGGCGAAGTGCCCGAAGGCAGCCTGTCTCTGACCCGAGCGCCGCGCAAGGATGTGGCGAACTGGGAGCGGCCGAGCAAATCGGGAAAAAGCTGAAGCAGTCAATTCACATTCATCGGTTTGATGGTTGATCCGCCATGGTCAAGACCCGTTTCGCCCCCAGCCCCACCGGTTATCTCCACATCGGCGGCGCTCGCACGGCCCTTTTTTCCTGGTTGTATGCGCGCCGGCACGGCGGGCCCTTCGTGCTGCGCGTCGAGGACACCGACCTGGAGCGGTCCACGCCGGAGGCGGTGAACGCCATTTTGGAAGGCATGAACTGGCTGGGGTTGGACTATGACGAGGGGCCTTTCTATCAGACCCAACGTTTCGACCGCTACCGTGAGGTGTTGCAGTACCTGTTGCGGGAGGGTAGGGCTTACTACTGCTATTGCACGCGCGAGGAATTGGAGGCGCTGCGCGAAAAGCAACGCAGCCGCAAGGAAAAGCCGCGCTACGACGGCCGCCACCGCGATTATCGGGGACCGCCGCGCCAGGGAGTGGAGCCGGTGGTGCGCTTCAAGAACCCGGTCGACGGCGCTGTCGTGGTCGAGGATTTGATCCGCGGCAACATCGTTTTTCAAAATGCCGAACTCGACGATCTGATCATCGCCCGCGCCGATGGGACGCCGACCTATAACTTCTGCGTGGTGGTGGATGATATGGACATGGGCATCACCCACGTCATTCGCGGCGACGACCACCTCAACAACACGCCACGGCAAATCAACATTCTCAAGGCGTTGGACGCGCCGGTGCCCAAGTACGGACACGTCCCGATGATTCTCGGGCCGGACGGTCAAAAGCTGTCCAAACGGCACGGCGCCGCCAGCGTCATGGAGTGCCGGGATTTGGGTTATCTGCCGGAGGCGGTGCTGAATTATCTGGTGCGGCTGGGTTGGTCGCACGGCGACCAGGAAATCTTTTCGCTGGATGAGATGGTGGAACTGTTCGATCTGGCAGGCTGCAACAAGGCCGCCTCGGCGATCAATCCGTCCAAGTTGCTCTGGCTGAACAAACATTATCTGAAAACGCTCGATCCGGCCCATGTCGCCCGCCATTTGAGCTGGCACCTCGGCGAGCTGGGGATCGATCCCTGCCAGGGGCCGCCGCTGACCGAGGTGGTCAAGGCGTTCGCCGAACGTTCGGACACGCTAAAAGACTTGGCGGAAGCCGCGCAATTTCTCTACCAGGACTTCGAGCGGTACGATCCGAAAGCGGCGGGCAAGAACTTGACGGCTGGCGCCGCAGCGCCTTTGGGACGGCTGCGAGAGGCGCTGGCGGCCTTGCCCGAGTGGCGGGCCGAGCCGATCCATGACGCGGTCAAACGGAGTGCCGAGCAGGAAGGCTTGGCCTTGGGCAAAGTCGCGCAACCGCTGCGGGTGGCGGTGTCCGGCACGGCGGTGTCGCCGCCTATCGATATCACGTTGGCGCTGTTGGGGCGGGCGAAGACCCTGGCGCGGCTCGACCGGGCGCTGGACTATATCGGCCGGGGTTCCAGCGGTGCCGCTGAAGTTGTGATTGACAGGGCCTAGGGAGTCTTTTAAATTACCCGTCTCGGATTTTTGGGGCCATAGCTCAGCTGGGAGAGCGCCTGCATGGCATGCAGGAGGTCGTCGGTTCGATCCCGTCTGGCTCCACCACCATCAACCGTCCCAAGTTGGCGGTTTATTTTTTTCCCGTCTTTTGTCCCCATCGTCTAGAGGCCGAGGACACCGCCCTTTCACGGCGGTAACAGGGGTTCGAATCCCCTTGGGGACGCCACTATTCCCGTGATCCACGTTAAACTAGCCGTCAATTTCCCGATGGGACGGTGACGATGCGTGGTTTTGGACCCCGGGCGCTGACTCCGCGCGATGGCTGGAATTGGTTGATACAGGCGTGGCAACTGCTGCGGCGGCGCCCGTGGCTGTTCGTGACGGTGGCGTTGTTCGCGCCGACCGGCAGCGCGCTGCTGCTGGCGCTGCCGGTGTGGGAGTGGTGGCTGCCGCTGGCCGGCGGCTGGGTGACGTTGATCGCCACCATGTTCTGTTACGGCTTGCCGCTGAGCCTGACCGTGACCCTGGCTTGCGGTCTGGCCAGAGCGGTCAACCGCAAGCGGCAGCCATCATCGAGCCAACTGTTCAACCGAACCGCGCTCAAGGCGCTGTCGAAAACCGCGCTGTTTTTATTTTTGCTGCTGCTGCAAGGTTATCTGTTGGCGTATTGGGCGCAGGATCAGCTATTGACGGTTGACGCCGCCAGCAGTGGCTCTCCAACCCCACCCTCCGCAACCTTCAGCATCGCCGGAACCATTCTGGCGACGCAACTCAGCGTGTTGGGTGGCCTGCTGTTGGTCCTACAAATCGTGTTGGGTCTTTTTACCGTGCCGCTGCAACTGTTTCGCGAGCTGCCGCTTTCGGTGTGCTGGCGGTGTAGCGCGCTGGCCATGCAGCTCAATCCGTGGCTGTTTCTGGTGCTGGGCCTGGGCGGGCTGGCGCTGCTGGCCTTGCCGTTTTATCCGGTGTTTTCGGTCATCGCTCAGGTGCTGGCGCTACCGTTGTCGGCCTATCTGGGCGTTCTGCTGTATGTGGCTTGGAACGATGTGTTCCAAGGAGGCGTCGAGGAAGCCGAAATCCTGGAAGCGCAGGAGCAGTGGCGGGCCAGCGTCAGCGGTGGCTCCGTGTCCCGGTAAGCTGCCGCCGCAGCTTGCTAGCGGGCCTCTCGGATGCATCCGAGCGCCGCAGGAGGTGGGCGGGCGTTGCTGTCTGATCTGGCTTGGTCGATGGGCCGCGTCAGCATCGCCATTCATGGACCGGCAAGCCGCCGCGCTGCCGATCCAGGTACGCCAGGGTCAGCGCGGTCGGATCGGCGCCATGCCGGGTGAAAAAATCTCGCTGCCACCCGGCGCCGGTGCGGCCGTTTTCCACCCGCGCGGCGATGATGGCCAAATAGTCGCGGGCGTCCGCGGTATCGATCTCCAGCGCCAGCAACCCACGCCGGGCCAGTGGCAGCAGTTCCTCCAGCACGAGTTGCCGCAGCGGCAGGGTGCGACCGTTCAGCCAGAGCACGTTCGCCGCCAAACCGTCCCGCGCGGCCGCGTAGAAGTTCGCCCGACACTGGGCGAATTCCAGCAGCGTGTCGACCGGCGGCCGTTCCCGCGCCAAGCCGTAGACCAATCCGTAATACAGCGCCGCGTTGGCGATGGTGTCGGGGATGCTGGGGCCGGCCGGCATCACCCGGTGCTCGATGCGCAGGTGCGGCGTCCCATCCGCTTCAAAGCCCAGCAACGGTCGGTTCCAGCGCCAGATGGTGCCGTTGTGCAGGCGTAGATGAGGCAAATTTTCCGGCGGTTCAGCGCTCAGATCGGCCGGCAGCAACGCCGGATAATGCGTCAGATTTTCGTCGAACAATGCCAGCAGCGACTCTCTGACGTAGCCGCTGCCGAAACTGACTCGCGGGTGGCTGGGATCGTCCGACGCTTCGCCGCCCGCCAAGGCCACCCCCTGTTCGAACAGCGGGATGCGGGTTTCTTGCCACAAGCGCTTGCCGAACAACAAAGGCGAGTTGGCCGCCACCGCCACCATGGGAGCGGCCGCCGCCAAAGCGGCATTGAAAAACGCCGGGCCGTCGGCCGCCGCAACCTGCAAATGCGTTTGGAACGAGGTCGTGGCCGCTTCCAACATGACATCGGGGTGGGTCAGGTGCAGGGTGTCGGTCCCATGGATCGCCAGCTCCATCGGGCGGCCGCGCCGCCGCGCCAGAATTTGCGCGTTGATGGCTCGAAAGCGCGCCTGATCCGACATGTGGTCGAGCGTCAAATCGTCGGCCCGCAAGGTTGGAGGAATCCCGATCAGCATGACCGTACTCTCCAGATCGGCGGCGACGTGCTGGCAGCGTTGCCAGAGGCGTTCGAGGCCGGCGTGCATCTGGCGTAGCGCCGGCCCGCGCAAGGGGAGCGGCGGGGTGTTGAGTTCGATGTTGAAGACGCTCAGTTCCGGCACCACCAGCGGGTCGGCCAGCCGCTCCAGAAAGCGTTGGTTGAGCGGCGCGGGCCGCCCTTGCCGGTCCACCAGCCACGCTTCGATCTCGAAACCGCCGACGCCGCTGGTCGGCGCGAACCGTCCCGCGCGGAACCAGCCGGCCAACTCGGCGGTTTCTTCGCGCAACCGCGCCTGAAACCGTTGGAAATCCTGCGGGTTGAACTGCGCTTGCGCTATACCCTGACCCATGTTCCAGCCCTCCAGATCGGGATGGCCGTCCGCGATCCTTGGCTGCGCCCGACGGACAGGAGAGGCGACCGAGCAAAACCGGTCGCCCGTGTCAACTATAGCCGGTGTCGTTCGTCCCGAACCGAGAAACCGCACAGTGAAGCGGCCATGCCGCGGGTCAGGGCGATGGCTTTACAACGTTCGCCCATTTCGCCGGGCAGCGTCAGCACTTTGACCTGACGGGCCTGTTCCAGATAGCGAACCAAGTCGGCGGGATCGACTTCAGCCAGTAAATCCAGCAACCCGCAGCCGAACAGAAAATAGTTCTGGTTGGTGTAGCCGGCCAGCGCCAGCCCGAGCGCCCGTCCCGCCTCGGCTACGGCGGTGAAATCGACGCTGGCGGTAATGTCTTGCAGGCCCGGCAGCAGCAGCGGATCGGCGTGGACGCGGTGGCGGTAGTGGCAGAGCAGGGTGCCGTCGGCTCGTTCGGGGTGGTAGTAGTCTCGGCGCGGATAACCGTAATCGACCAGCAGCAAGGCCCCGGCCGCCAGCGGTTCGGTTATGGCGCGCACCCAGTCCGCCAAGCGAGGAACGTATTCGGAGGTATAACCTTCCGGCAGAGGCCGGCCGCAAGCGGTCTCGATGCGCGCCACGGCATCCGTCACGGCCGGATCTTCCGGGCCTTCGGCCCAAGCCAGCCCGTTCGCCAAGCCCGTTGAAGGATCGGTTTCAGTCCAGGTGACCATCAGCCGGCGCGGCCCGTTGGCGGTGATCCGAAACCGCTCGACCGGCAGCGCATCCACGACCTCGTTGCCGAGGATCACCCCCCGGAAACCGGGATCGGGCAGGGCGTCCAGCCAGCGGACCCGCCCCAGTAAATCCGGCGCTCGTTCGGCCAGGGTTTGGCGCTGGCGTTCGCGCAGTTCGCCGCTGATCTCCAGAATCGCGTAATGGTCCGGCAGCGCGTCCGCCGCGCGCAATGCGCCCAAGAGGTCGGCCGCCATGATGCCGCTGCCAGCACCCAGTTCGAGCAGCGCGCCGCCGCCGATCGTATCCAGTATTTCCCGGCACTGCCGGGCCAGACAACGGGAGAACAGCGCTGACAGTTCCGGGGCGGTGACGAAATCGCCGCCGGGGCCGAATTTGCGGGTTCCGGCGCGGTAGTAGCCCAGATCCGGCGCATAAAGCGCCAGTTCCATGAAGCGGGCAAAGGAAATCGCGCCGCCGCATGTGGCGATTTCGGTACGAATCCGCTCCAACAGGCGAGCGCTGTGCGCGCTGGCGGCGGGATCGGGCTCCGGCAGGGTCGTGTGACGGTCGGTGGGTCGGGCGGTAGCCATAAAACGGGCTTGAAGCGGGTTTGGGCGGTCGGCTTGGAAGCCGATCCTTTGCGTTGTAAAGTAATGAGAGCCAAACATGCGGATGTTGGGTTTCGGCCGAACTTTTACCACAAACGTGGCTCGTGAAGGTGCGAACCCCGTTAAATTTCCAGGGACCGTTTCAGAAATATTTAAACGCCATTATGGTATTTAGCGATATAAATAACCGCTGCAAACGGATAAGATTATCCGAACTTTGTTATTGTTGATCGTCGCTGTTACTCCTAGTCAATCGCCGTTCCCTATGAAACTCTTGGTGACTCTCTTGTTGGGGCTGGTCGTGCTGCCGTTCGCCGTCGCCCCAGTCCAGGCCCAGCCGGAAGCTCAGCCCCAATCCCGGACCGCGGCCTATGTCAGCGACATGGTCGATGTGCCGCTGCGCGCGGGCGCGTCCAACCGCTACAAGATCGTGGGCGCGGTTCGCAGCGGTTCGGCCGTCACCGTCTTGAAGGTTGACGCGGTTAAGGGTTACACCCAGATTCGGGCGTCTTCGGGCGTCAGGGGCTGGATTTCCAGCGACCAGTTGACCGAGACCCCCAGCAGTCGGGAGCAGTTGCTGGGGGTCCGTCAGGAACTGGGCCAGCTGGAAGCGCGCCATACCGATCTCCAGCAGCATGTCGACGGCGCGGCCGGCCGGCCGGACAGCGAGCGGCTCAGCTATTCGCAACTGTACGAAGAAGCGCTGCGGCTGCGCCAGCAGTTGGCGCAGTATCGCAAGGTGGCCGCCGATACTGTGGCCATCGACGAACGTAACAAAGCCTTGCAGGAACGGACCGTCACTCTGGAGCGCGAGCTGCAAATCATCCAACAGGAAAATCAGGCGCTGCGGAACGACAACGGCACCGTCCGGTTCTTGATGGGCGCGGTGTTGTTGGGCGCGGTGTTGTTAGTCGCCATGGTGATGCCAAAAATCCGGGAGCAACGCCGCGTGCAATGGAGCCAGTTGTAAGGGCGCCGGGCGGCTCCGTCGCCGGCCCCTAAAGCGCCAGCCCGACGGGCCGCAAGCGTTCCCGCGACCGGTCGAAATTCGCCCACAGTTCGGCGAAAGTGACGCCCAGCAGCGGGTGGCGGCGGTCGCCGGCTATTTCCGCCAGCGGTCCCAGCACGAAGGCGTAGCGCGTGATTTCATCGCGGGGAACGCGGATGCCGTTTTCATGCAACACCAGATCGGCGTAGAGCAGCAAATCAAGATCCAGGGCGCGCGGCAGCAATTTTGTTCCTGGTCCGCGGGGCTGGTGGACGGATTCGATCTCTCGCAGCGCGGCGGCCACCGCCTGCACCGGCCAGTCGGTGGCGAATGTCACCGCCAAGTTCAGGAAATCGTCGCCGACAAAGCCGATGGCCGGATTGGCGTAGACGGTGGAAACGGTCAGAGGGCTAAAGCGCCGGCGCAGCTCCGCCAGCCCGGCCCGAATGTGCCGCTCCGGTTCGATGTTGCTGCCGATACCGACGCAGACCCAGACTTTCTCCTTCAAGTTCGGACACCGCGTTCGATGATGAGGCCGACTTCGAGCGTGCCGGGTACCGCGCCGGGCTTGCGCAGGGTCAGCCGCAGCCAGGGGACATCGAATTCCCGCCGCAGCAGTTCGGCGATCCGCGCGCCCAGGGTTTCCACCAACTGGAAAGAACTGGCGCTGGCGAATTCGTCGATCCGTCGAGCCACGGCCTGATAATCCAGCGTATCATCGAGTCGGTCGGTCGCGGCCGCCGCGCGGGTGTCGGCGCCCAGCTCCACGTCGAGCAGCAGGTTTTGTCGGCTTTCGCGTTCCCAGGGATGAACGCCGATGAGGGTTTGCACGCGCAGTTCGTGTATGAAAATGATATCCATGATGGAAGTCCGCACAGGGTGGTTTATCTTAACGTAAACACCGCAGCCCGGCCCGACCTCGTCCGGGACCTGTCTCTTATACACATCTCCGAGCCCACGAGACCGTACTAGATATCGTATGCCGTCTTCTGCTTGAAAAAAATAAAAACGAGAAAACAAAGCGCAC
>DPWB01000330.1:4331-4938 GCA_003527885.1 Candidatus Competibacteraceae bacterium | reverse complement strand
CATCAATAGCAATCGTCCATCTCTTATTTTGTTTTTTTCAAGCAGAAGACGGCATACGAGATCTAGTACGGTCTCGTGGGCTCGGAGATGTGTATAAGAGACCAGCACCAGGGTGATGGCCAGAAACTCCGCCTCGATCAGCAGCCACAGCGCGGCGCTGGTAAAAAACGCCAGCACCAGGAACAGGGCGGCATGGACCGGGTTGCGCACCGTGATCACCCGCACCGCCGCAAAGATCAGGACGAGGGCGAAGAGGTAGAACAAAAATTTTTCAAATCCCATGAGTGGACCTGTTTTTTTCGGTTCGGGCTAGCGATAGGGGGCGTCGGCGGCGCGGTCGGCGGCGATCTGCGCCTCGCAGCGGTCGCCGTGCGCCAGCAACTTCTCCTTGGTCATAATGTGCTCGCCGCGCTTTTCGAAGTGGTAATCGAAGGTCCGGGTCTCGACGATGGCGTCCACCGGACAGGCTTCCTCGCAAAAGCCGCAGTAGATGCATTTGAACAGATCGATGTCGTAGCGCGTGGTGCGGCGGGTGCCGTCCGCCCGCTGTTCGGATTCGATGGTGATGGCCAGCGCCGGACAGACCGCCTCGCACAGCTTGCAGGCG
>DPWB01000330.1:815-4115 GCA_003527885.1 Candidatus Competibacteraceae bacterium | reverse complement strand
TCCTCGCCGTTGGGGTAGCGGCGCTGGGCGTGCAAGCCGCGAAAGCGGGGCGACAGCGGGGTGAGTTCCTCGGGGTATTGCACCGTGATCTTTTTGGCGAACAGGTAGCGACCGGTCACCTGCAAGCCGAGCAACAACTCCCAAAGCAAAAAGCTTTTGAAGTAGTGCCGAACAGCGTTTATGGTTTTAGTCATCGCTCTCTCGCCTCAGTCGAACCACGGGCCGACATGCCCCAACACGCCCAAGCCGACCACCAGCAACCAAACCAGCGTGACCGGGATGAAGACTTTCCAACCCAACCGCATGATCTGGTCGTAGCGGTAGCGCGGGAAGGTCGCGCGGAACCACAGGAAAAACAGCAACAGAAACGAAATCTTGAGCACCAACCACAGCGCGCCCGGCACGACGGAAAACAGCGCGCCCAGCACCGGAACTCCCTCGAACGGCGACAGCCAGCCGCCCAGGAACATCGTGGAGGCCAACGCCGAGACCAGAATCATATTGGCGTATTCGGCCAGGAAGAACACCGCGAAGGCCATGCCGGAATAATCGACATGAAAGCCGGCCACGATTTCCGACTCCCCCTCGGCCACATCGAACGGCGCGCGGTTGGTCTCGGCGACGCCGGAGATGAAATACACCAGGAACAGCGGCAGCAGCGGCAACCAGAACCAGTGCAGCAGGCTACCCTGTTGCGCCAACACGACCTGGTTGAGATTCAGGCTACCGGCCGCCATCAGCACGCCCACCAGCGCGAAACCCATGGCGATTTCATAGGAGACGATTTGCGCCGCCGAGCGCATCGCCCCGAGAAAAGCATACTTTGAATTGGACGACCAGCCGGCGATGATCACACCGTAGACGCCCATCGAGGTCAGCGCCAGCAGGTACAAAATGCCGGCGTCGAGATGGGAGACCATCATCTCATCGCCGAAGGGAATGACCGCCCACGCCGCCAAGGCGGGACCGAAGGCGACGACCGGCGCCAGCAGAAACAGGAAACGATCCGCCCGACTCGGGATGATGATTTCCTTGAACATCAGCTTCATGGCGTCCGCGATCGGCTGCAACAGACCCTTGGGACCGACCCGGTTTGGACCGATCCGAATCTGCATGTAACCGATGACCTTGCGTTCGGCCAGGGTCAAGTAAGCCACCGCTCCCAGCAACGGCATCAGGACGGCGAAGATTTTCAGCAGGATGATGATTATGGTCCAAAGCGCTTCCACGATCCAAAACCCTTTATCGTTATTGGACGGTCACCGGCCCGACCGCCGGGCCGAGCGCCACGCTGGACGGCCCCGCCGGAATCCAAACGCAGCCCTTGGGCACGCTCTCGTCCAGCACCAACGGCAGTTCGACCGCCGCCCCGTTCTGCCGCACTTGAATCCGCTCGCGTCCGGCCACGCCCAGTTCCTGGGCCATGTCCGGGTGCAGCCGCGCTTCGGTGGGACGAGCCAGCGGGCTCGCCTGCAAGGAGCGCGCGCGGCGCACCAGCGGGTCGGCGCCATAAATCGGCACATCCGCCACCCGTAGCAGCCCCTTGGTCCGAAACGGCTTCAGGGTCTTGCTTGGCTCCGTCGCGTTGTCCGGTTTGAGGCCCTCGCAGGCGCTTTGCGCTTCAGCCAGCACCTCTTCGGAGGCCATATACTCGAAACCGTCCAGGCCGCACAGGTTGCCCAGCACCCGCAAGACTTTCCAGGCGGGCCGCGACGCGCCGAACGGCTTGCTCGCGCCTTGAAAACTCTGCCAGCGCCCTTCGGCGTTGACGTAGGTCCCGGAGGTCTCGGCAAACGTGGCGGTCGGCAACAGCACCCGCGCATAGCTCCTGGTGGTCGCGCTGGCGTAAGGGCTGAGCGCGACCACGCATTCGGCGTCTTGCAGGGCTTTAAACGCCGACGCTCCATCCCAGCAGTCCAGCTCGGGCTCGACCCCGACCAGCACATACGCCTTGCGCGGCGACTCCAGCATCGCCCGCGCATCGAGGCCCGCCGCCGGCGCGGCCCTGCCCCCCGGCAAGCGGTGCGCCACCGCGCCGACCAGCCAAGCGCCCGCCGAATTGGCGGCTTCCGGCAGATAGCCCAACCGAGCGCCGCTGTTCGAGGCGATGGAACCCGCCAGCGCCCGCAGTCGCGCGAACGCCGGATGGGCCACCGCCAAATTGCCCAACAACACCGTGGCCGGGGCGTTGTCGATCAGGTTGTGGGCGATGGCGCGGGCGGCCCCGCTCGGCGTTTCGGGCGCCAGGGCAGCCAAACTCTTCGGCAGCGCCGTCTTTTTGATCTCCGCCACGGCCTGGGCCACCCCGGCCAACGCCGTCACCATGCCGGCGGGATCGGTGATGATCTTGGCCGCGACCGGAAAACGAAACTCGAAATCGCGGGGATTGACGAACATGATCCGCCCGCCGGCCAGCGCCGCCTTGCGCAGACGGTGGCCGGCTAGCGGCTGTTCCATCCGCACGTTGCTGCCGACCAGCAAGGCCGATTTCACGGTTTCCAACTCGGCGACATCCTGGCCCAGCCACGGGAATACCGGCGCCGTGTCTTGATCGCTGAAATCGGCCTGCCGCAGCCGGTGGTCGATATGGGCCACCCCCAAGCCCCGCGCCAGCTTTTGGGCGAGATACAGCTCTTCGGCGGTCGCGGTCGGCGATACCAAAAACCCCACCGACTCGGCGCCATGTTGGGCGATGGTGTCTTTCAGTTTTTTGGCGGTCGCCTCCAAAGCGACTTCCCATTCGGTTTCAACACCGTCGACCACGGGTTTGGCCAGCCGGTCGTCGCTGTAAATACCTTCGTAACTGAACCGGTCGCGATCCGAGATCCAGGTCTCGTTGACCGACTCGTTCTCGCGCGGCACCACCCGCATCACCTGACCGCGCAGGGTGTGGATGAAGATGTTGGAACCGAGCGAGTCGTGCGGGGCGATGGCGGCGTGCTGCAAATACTCCCAGGAGCGGCCCTTGAAGCGGGACGGTTTGGCGGTCAACGCGCCGACCGGGCACAGGTCGATCACGTTGCCCGACAGCTCCGAGACCACCGCCTTGGACACGTAAGTGCCAATTTCCACATGCTCGCCGCGCCCGGTCGCGCCCAGCTCGCGCAGGCCGGCGATCTCCTCGCCGAAGCGCACGCAGCGGGTGCAGTGAATGCAGCGGGTCATGTCGGTGGCGATCAAAGGGCCGATGTCCTTGTCGCGCACCACCCGTTTGCGCTCGTCGAAGCGGGAGGCGTCGCTGCCGTAACCGAGCGCCAGATCCTGCAACTCGCACTCGCCGCCCTGATCGCAGATCGGGCA
>DPWB01000330.1:0-571 GCA_003527885.1 Candidatus Competibacteraceae bacterium | reverse complement strand
AATCCAGCGGGTGGTTGATCAGCAAAAATTCCATGGTGCCCTTTTGGGCGGCCAGCGCCTTGGGCGATTCGGTGTAAACCTTCATCCCCTCCATCACCGGCGTCGCGCAGGCGGGCAGCGGTTTGGGCGCTTTTTCGACCTCGACCAGACACATCCGGCAGTTGGCGGCGACGGACAGCTTCTTGTGGTAGCAGAACCGGGGGATCGCGATGCCCGCCGCGTCGGTGATCTCGATGAGCATCGCGCCCTTGCGCGCTTTCAGCGGGATGCCGTTGACTTCGATGTTGACTGATTCCTCGCTCATCTTTTACCCACTGCAACCGTGTTGGTGGTATCGGGGCTTCAGGCGGCCAGGGCCGACGCGCCCTGGACCATGCTGCGCTTGTGCTCGATGTAATAGGCGAATTCGTGGCGGTAATGCTTGACGAAGCTGCGCACCGGCATCGCGGCGGCGTCGCCCAGCGCGCAGATGGTGCGCCCTTCGATGCGGCTGGCCACGCTGTCGAGCAGGTCCATGTCCTCCGGTCGGCCCTTGCCCTCGACGATGCGGGTCACCATCCGGTACAGCCAG
>DPWB01000250.1 GCA_003527885.1 Candidatus Competibacteraceae bacterium | reverse complement strand
GTTATAGTCTGTTTTTTTTAATGTCGCGGCGACCGCTGAGCTCTACACTAGGTCGTTGGTGGGAGGCGTCAGATGTGTAAAGGGGACCGCCCGGCTGGCGAAATCCCGAGTCGGAAAAATCCCCGTTTTTCCGNCCCCGCCGGTGGCGCGCTCATGGAGGGCGCGATCCTGGCCGGGGGTGCTGAGGCGACGCAGCCACGGCGGGATCCGACGGACAAACGGCTTTGACTTCACAGCGCAGACGCCCTTCACCCAGCAGCGCTTCCACGATTTCGCCGGTCAGCGCCTCTCCCGCCCGGCGTAAAATGACGCCACCGTCGGGCCGGCGCAGGATCGCGTAGCCTCGATGCAAGGTGGCGAGCGGGCTCAAGGCGTGCAACTGGCCGCTCAACTGGTTCAGGCGTCGGGAGGCGAGCCGGGCGTTCTGGCGCAGGGCGAGGCGCAAACGCGCCGAAAGCGCGTCCAGTCGCCGCCCTTCGTGGCGCACTCGAAGCAGGGGAGTCCGGGCCTGCAAGCGTTGCGTCAGGCCGGTCAAGCGAGTCCGGCTGCGCTGTAGCTGGGCGCGCCACGCCCGCTGCAAGCGCTGCTCCAGTTCGTCGAGCCGCTGGGCGTGGCCGTGCAGGCGACCGCGCGGATGCAGGCGCAGGAGCCGCTTTTCCAGCGCCTCCAACTGCTGGGATCGGTCGCTGATCTGGCGCCGGGTCCGCTGTTGCAGACGCTCGGCCAGCCACCGGACTTTAGCGAGCCACTCCGCGAAGTCGGGGCTGGCCAGTTCCGCCGCCGCCGTGGGCGTGGCCGCGCGCAGATCGGCGGCGAAGTCGGCGATGGTGACGTCGGTCTCGTGGCCGATCCCGGTGGCCAGCGGCACGGCGCACTCGAAAATGGCGCGGGCGACGATTTCCCCGTTGAAGGCTTGCAAATCTTCCAGCGAACCGCCGCCGCGCACCAACAGCACCACGTCGCAATCCCGGCGTTGGGACGCCAGGCGCAGGGTTCGGGCGATGCGTTCCGCCGCGCCTTCACCCTGCACCGGGACCGGATAAAGCAAGACCGGCAGGCTGGGGCAACGCCGGCCCAGGGTGGCGAGCACGTCGCGGATGGCCGCGCCGGTGGCCGAGGTGATCACGCCGATCCGCCGCGGAAAGCGGGGCAGGGGCCGCTTGCGCTCCGGCGCGAAGCAGCCTTCCCGTTCCAGGCGTAGCCGCAGTTCGTCGTAGGCCCGCCGCAGCGCGCCGGCGCCGGCCTCCTCCACGTAGTCGACGATGATTTGGTAGTCGCCGCGCGGCTCGTACAAGCTGACCCGCCCGCGCGCCAGCACCTGCTGGCCGTTGCGCGGGCAGTCCCGGAACAGGACAGCGCGATTTTGGAACAGCGCGCAGCGGATTTGCGCGCGGGCGTCCTTGAGCGAGAAATACAGGTGTCCCGAGGAAGGCCGGGTCAGGTTCGAGACCTCGCCTTCCACCCAAAGCGCCGGGAACCGGCCTTCCAGCAACGCCCGCGCTTCCTGGTTCAAGCGGGAGACGGTGTAGGGCTCACGGCGTGGGGCGCTGGTCGCGGTCATGGAATTTTTGGCGATTCGTTTATCAAAGGGGTCGCAAAGCTTATAATTTCCCGCCTGTTTCCTCAGTTGTTCCGAGACGCCCATGCGCATTGTTCAAGAAGCCCTTACCTTCGATGATGTCCTGCTTCTCCCGGCTTATTCCGCGGTGCTGCCCAAGGACGTAAACCTCAAAACCCAACTGACCCGGGCCATCACCCTGAACATTCCGCTGTTGGCGGCGGCGATGGATACGGTCACCGAATCGCGGCTGGCCATCGCCTTGGCCCAGGAAGGCGGTATCGGCATTATCCATAAGAATATGCCGATTGAAAAACAGGCGCACGAGGTACGGCGGGTCAAGAAGTACGAAAGCGGCGTCATCAACGATCCGATCGTCACCGCACCGAACACCACGATTCGCGAGGTGTTGGCGCTGACCCGCGCCCACCACATCTCCGGCGTCCCGGTGGTGGACGGGGAAGATCTGGTCGGCATCGTCACCAGCCGCGACTTGCGCTTCGAGGACAACATGGTCGCGCCGGTGCGCACCATCATGACCCCCAAGGAACGCTTGGTGACGGTGCGGGAGGGCGCCAGCCGCCAGGAAATCGTCGAACTGCTGCACAAGCACCGCATCGAGAAGGTGCTGGTGGTCAACGACCGCTTCGAGCTACGGGGCATGATCACCGTCAAGGATATCCAGAAATCCAGCGATTTTCCCAGCGCCTGCAAGGACGGCTGGGGCCGGTTGCGGGCCGGCGCGGCGGTCGGCACCGGCGGCGACACCGAGGAACGGGTGACGGCGCTGGTGGCGGCCGATGTGGACGTGATCGTGGTGGACACCGCCCACGGCCATTCCCGGAACGTGCTCGACCGGGTGCGCTGGATCAAGGCGAACCATCCGAAGGTGCAGGTGATCGGCGGCAATATCGCCACCGCCGCCGCCGCCCGCGATCTGGTGGAGGCGGGCGCGGACGCGGTCAAGGTCGGCATCGGCCCCGGCTCGATCTGCACCACCCGCATCATCGCCGGGGTCGGCGTGCCGCAAATCAGCGCCGTGGCCAACGTCGCCGAGGCGCTGCGCGACTGCGACGTGCCGGTGATCGCCGACGGCGGGGTGCGCTATTCCGGTGACTTCGCCAAGGCCATCGCCGCCGGCGCGCACGCGGTGATGATCGGCAGTTTGTTCGCCGGCACCGAGGAAGCGCCGGGCGAAGTCGAACTGTTTCAGGGCCGCTCCTATAAATCGTATCGGGGCATGGGTTCCATCGGGGCGATGACCCAGCAGCACGGGTCCAGCGACCGTTACTTCCAGGAAGGCAGCGCGGTGGAGAAGCTGGTGCCGGAAGGCATCGAGGGCCGGGTGCCCTACAAGGGCAGTATGCTGGCGATCATCAATCAACTGACGGGCGGCCTGCGCTCCAGCATGGGTTACGTCGGCTGTCAGGACATCTCCGAGATGCGCACCAAGCCGGCCTTTACCCGGGTCACCTCGGCCGGGATGCGCGAGAGCCATGTCCACGACGTGACCATCACCAAGGAGGCGCCGAACTACCGGGTGGATTGAAGGCTTCTTATCTCTCACTCCAACCTTCCCCGCCACCGGGGAAGGGGGCGACGCCATGACCGCACGCGACATCCATCTCGACCGTATTCTCATTCTCGATTTCGGCGCCCAATACACCCAGTTGATCGCCCGCCGGGTGCGGGAAATCGGGGTCTATTGCGAGATTTACCCCTACGACGCCGACCCGGCCGCGCTGCGCGCGTTTCAGCCGCGCGGCATCGTTTTGTCGGGCGGCCCGGAATCGGCCACCGTGGCGGACGGTCCCCGCGCCCGTCAGATCGTGTTCGACCTGAACGTGCCGCTGCTCGGTATCTGCTACGGTATGCAGACCATGACGGTGCAGCTGGGCGGTCTGGTGGAAGCGGCGAACCACCGCGAATTCGGGTACGCCCAGGTCCGCGCCCACGCGCATTCCGCGCTGCTGCGCGACATCGAAGATCGTGCCAGCCCGGAAGGGTACGGTTTGCTGGATGTATGGATGAGCCACGGCGACCGGGTTACCGTGCTGCCGCCCGGCTTCACGCGCATCGCCAGCACGCCGACTTGCCCCATCGCCGGCATGGCCGATGAGGAGCGGCGCTGGTACGGGGTGCAGTTTCACCCCGAGGTGACCCACACCCGGCAGGGCGAGCGCATCCTGCGGCGCTTCGTGCTGGAAATCTGCGGCTGCGAGCCGCTGTGGACCACCGGCAACATCATCGAAGACAGCATCGCCGGCATCCGCTCGCAGGTGGGCGACGATGAGGTGTTGTTGGGCCTGTCCGGCGGGGTGGATTCCTCGGTGGTGGCGGCCTTGCTGCACCGGGCCATCGGCGAGCAATTGACCTGCGTGTTCGTGGATACCGGCCTGCTGCGGCTGCACGAAGGCGATCAGGTGATGCGCACCTTCGGCCAGCATCTCGGGGTGCGGGTCGTCCGGGTGGATGCCGAGAGCCGGTTCCTGGCCGCGCTGGCCGGCGTCACCGACCCCGAGGCGAAGCGTAAGATCATCGGCGGGCTGTTCGTTAAGATTTTCGAGGAAGAAGCGCGGCGGTTGCGCGACAGCAAATGGCTGGCGCAAGGCACCATCTACCCGGACGTGATCGAATCGGCGGGCGCGAAAACCGGCAAGGCCCACGTCATCAAATCCCACCACAACGTCGGCGGCTTGCCGGCGGATATGCGGATGAAGCTGGTCGAGCCGCTGCGGGAGCTGTTCAAGGATGAAGTGCGGCGCTTGGGTTTGGAGTTGGGGCTGCCCTCCGAAATGGTCCACCGCCACCCGTTTCCCGGCCCCGGCCTGGGCGTGCGTATTTTGGGCGAGGTGCGCAAGGACTACGCGGATTTGCTGCGGCGGGCCGATCACCTCTTTATCGAGGAACTGCGCCGGCACGATCTCTACGACAAGACCAGCCAGGCTTTCGCGGTGTTTCTGCCCGTCAAATCGGTCGGGGTGATGGGCGACGGCCGCCGCTACGATTTTGTCATCGCGCTGCGCGCGGTCGAGACGGTGGATTTCATGACCGCCCGTTGGGCGCAGTTGCCTTACGAGTTTCTCGACTTGGTGTCGCGGCGGATCATCAACGAGGTGGCCGGCATTTCTCGGGTGGTCTACGACATTTCCGGCAAGCCGCCGGCGACCATCGAATGGGAATGATCGCCGCTTCTCATCTCAAATCGCAAGATGTTTCTGCAATTTTAAATTTCAGATAGGTTATCAAGCATGGAGTACAGGCGGGAAATAGATGGACTGAGAGCTTTAGCAGTTGTTCCGGTTATGTTGTTTCACGCTGGATTTCAAGCTTTTAGTGGCGGATTCGTGGGTGTGGATGTTTTTTTTGTCATCAGCGGCTACCTGATCACTTCAATTATACTCGCTGAAAAACAAGCGGGGGTGTTCTCGATTGTAAACTTTTACGAGCGTAGAGCACGACGTATACTTCCAGCATTATTTTTTTATGATGTTTGTTTGCTTGCCATTTGCTTGGTTGTGGCTCTTGCCGGAAGATATGAAAAGCTTTTCACAGAGCTTGGTCGCTGTTTCCGGTTTTGCGTCAAATATATTGTTTTTTTGGACAACCAATTATTTTTCAACAGCCGCTGAGTTCAAGCCGCTGTTACATACGTGGAGTTTGGCTGTAGAGGAACAGTATTATTTATTGTTTCCACTCTTCTTGATATTAGGCTGGAGATGGGGAAAACGCTGGATGATTGCGGTGCTAGCCGTTATAGCCATTTTTAGCTTCGGGGCTGCGCAGTGGGTTCATCTAAGAGCCTATCCCAATATTT
>DPWB01000021.1 GCA_003527885.1 Candidatus Competibacteraceae bacterium | reverse complement strand
TATATTCCCGTCTTTGTTGATGTAGTTTTTGAAGCAGAAGACGGCATACGATATTCGCCTTAGTCTCGTGGGCTCGGAGATGTGTATAAGAGACAGGTTTTAGCCTTGGCCGCATAAAAACCCTTTGGTACAGAAGATGCTATAGCCTGACGGTGTACAAACGCCATCGGTTGATAGGCCATTGTTACGCTGAGTGCTGGAATTTGAGTAGCTGTAGCCACAGGAATCTTAAAGCATGGTGACCACCACGACCGATGCCAATGGGACCACGCATTTTTTTCGAGTTTATCGGGGCGGGTCCGCCATCGGTGACGCGATGGCGTTTTTACCGTCGGGGGTGGCGTTAGCCGAAACCGTCCCGACGCTGGTTTATTTTCACGGCCACAACCACTCAGCCAATCTGGGGGCTTATTTGCGCTCGAATCCAACCAACCGGGATTTACGGCCGCTGTTGGGCGGTAAGCGAGTGGCCCTGGTCCAGCCCTGGGGAGGGCATCAATCCAGTTTCCTTCAGTTTCAGACCAGCACGGGGCTGACCGCCTTGATCGAGAGCGGCTTGCGGGTCTTGATCGAAAACGCCAATCCGACGCGCCCGTGTCCGGTCCAGGTACCCAATCCGCCGGCGGTGATTCTGGCCGCGCATTCGGGCGGGGGCTTTGCGTTGCTGGCGGCGGCTAAATCCTCGTCCGTTTACCTGCCTTTGGTGGAGCAAGTCTGGGCGCTCGATTGCATGTATTGGGGAGAAGGTCGCCAATGGATCGACTGGGGGCGGGCAAATGCGGGCAAGCGGCTGCGGGTGCGCGCATCCACCCACCAGTGGTCGCGCAAGCCCAGGGCGGAAGCGGAGAAAATTCGCGCCGCAGCATTGCAAAACGCCGATGTCGATGTGGTGAACCTCGCGCACGACGCATTCCCACGGACCTTTATTCCGGCCTTTCTATAAACGACCGAGAGGTTTTGAAAATGATGCGATTGTTGGTAACGCCAGCGGGTCTGGCCTTTATTGCGGTTCTGACGCTTTTCGCCGGGCGAGCGGTGATCGCCATACCACCGGCGTCCGATGCGGTTCGCCCCGTCTGCGCCAGCGTTCCCGCCGCGACCGGCAGCGTTTTGGATGCGGGCGCGGCGACGGCTGAAGACCTACAAGCGTTTCATAAGTCCGTCGAGTCGTTGCGCGCCGAGCTGGACAGGCTTTGCAAGCGAGATAAAGCGGTTTTGAAGCGTTTTAAGAGCCGGGCGAAAAGCATCGTTTTCGAGATGAGCGCCGGCGCTACGGAACCGACGGCTTATCTGAAAGACGGCCGGCTGGTGATTGAATTTTATGGTGGACCGTTCGATGCGCGCTCTTTTCGCCAGATGGTCACAAAAGTGCTGAAAGGCCAAAAAATCCCAGACAATGATTGAGTTATAGGAGCATAACGATGGCCACCTTCCCATTACCGTTTAAACCGACCCTCAGCTACAGTGCTGGTGGCCGCCGTTTCGGGGCCAACCGCGACGGTGGCAAAAGAAAGCACGCCGCTTGCGATCTCATCGCGCCGAAGGGAACCGAAATCTATGCCGTGGAAAAGGGCAAGGTCACTTACGGACCCTACTTGTTTTATCGCGGCACCTACGCCATCGAATTCCGGCTGGATTCGGGCAAGGTGGTGCGTTATTGCGAGATCGAGAAAGTCGCGTCGGGGGTCTCCGTGGGTTCCACGCTGGAAGAGGGCGCGCTGATTGCCTATGTCGGCAAGATGTACGTGGATTCCATGCTGCATTTCGAACTGTACGCGGGAACCGGGTCCGGTCCGCTGACGGTTCGCGCCAATCCCCCCTACCAGCGTCGTGCGGATTTGCTCAATCCGAGCGACTATCTCGATAGCTGCGCCCTACGGACGACAACCCCCTAGCCCGAAACCCCGGAGGGTACTTTCATGCCCTGCACCCTCAAGGCAGATCCCATCCAGACTATTCCGGGCCTTACTCTGTTCTCGGAGCCGGATAATGCTTGCCTGAAACCTACGGCCGTTTATCTGCCGCCAAAGTATCTGGAGACCAAAAAGAAGGATTTGAACGTGGTTTTGTGGCTGCATGGGTTCTATGTCAAAAATCACAAGTTTCTTTTTTTCAACGATGCGGCGCGCGTGCGAGAGCAGGTGCTCCGATCCGGCAAGGATGTAGTGCTTGTCGCTCCCTTCCTGGGCGATGAGGAAGTGGATAAGGAAGGTAATTTTTATGGAGATTACAGCGTCAAGGATCTGGGAGGTGGGAAATGGGGCGAGCGCTACCTCGATGGGGTTCTCGAAGCCTTGGCCAAGTCCCAAAAACCGCCGTTTCCGCCGGCGTTCGATGTCAAGAATCTAGTGATCGCGTGCCATTCCGGGGGCGGGGCCGGAATGCGCAAGCTCGTTGGAACGTTGGGCAAGTACCGCTCAAAGCTTCAGGAATGCTGGGGGTTTGATTGTTTGTACGGCGCGAAAGCCGAGCCCGACGACGCCACGTTTTGGTATCAGTTCGTGTCAGGAAAAGAGGGCCGACCCCTTTATATCGTTTATGGTCGGAGCACTGCGCCGCAATCGGTGAAGCTGTATTTGATGGGCAAAGGCAAAGCCAACGCCCGTGGAAACAAGCTCGATCCGCCCGGTCCCCCCTTAAAAAATTTGCATGTCGCCATCGGTCACTACCTGACGGTTCCGTACATGGGCCAGAATGTGAGTGTTAACATCACGGACGATGAGATCGATAAGCTCATCAGCCAGCCGCCGGCTACCGCCAAACAGCCCCCGAAAGCCGCGAAACCGCAAGATGGGGATTTCGTGAAACAAGCGGTCAGTAACCTGCTGGGAAACTACATCTTCATGGATGAGATCAAGGGCTTTGATCTGCATTATTACATCGCGCGCGAGTTCTTTTTATTGCGGTTGCGCAATTCCACCTTCTTTTAGCGGTTCCGGCAGACAGCGCGGCGCAAGCAACCGTTTGGTTTGACCAATAGCGGTTTGAATTGGAGCGTTTAGTCTGTTGGCAGGGCAATTTCGATGCACAGCCCGCCGCCTTCACGATTCAGCGCTCGAATATTCCCGCCGTGCGCCTCGATGGCCCGTCGGGCGATGGCCAATCCCAAGCCAAAACCCGCCGTCGCTGCGCCGGTTTCACTTCGAAAGAACGGCTTGAATACCGCCTGCAAATCGCTTTCGGGAATGCCGGGGCCGCGATCCAAAATGGTTACCCGCAATCGGTTAGGAGCGGCTCGCCGTTCAGCCTGCACCTCGACCGCCGTACCCGCCGCCGTGTATTTTAAGCCATTGCGGATCACGTTCTCGAACGCACGATACAACAATTCGGCCCGCGCCTGAATCAAGCTTTCGCCCTCGCCGGAGAAGAGAACCTGCCGCCCGGTCGCTTGCGCCTCAAAATGGGCATCAGCGGCAATATCGCAGATCGACCTCCTCATCCGCCGCGCCACTCATGCCCGCTTCCAGCCGCGATAGCGTGAGCAGTTCCCCCACCAGTTGATCGAGGCGGCCCGATTCCCGCTCGATGCGTTCCAGCGAAGCGCCCAACTTTTCCGGCTGTTGCCGCGCCAGCCGCGATGGCGGCTTGCAAGCGGGCCAGCGGTGAGCGCAATTCGTGAGATACATCGTGCAACAGCCGTCGTTGCGAGCCGACCAGCGTTTGCAATTGCTCGGTCATGTCATCGAAATCCCGACCGAGGTCAGCGATTTCATCGCGCCGCCGCCCCATCCGCGCTCCGATGCGAGTCTCCAGCTTTCCCGCCGCCACGGCGGCAAACGCCCCGCGCAAGTGGCGAATCGGCTTGGCCAGATACCAGGCCAGCAGGGCGCTAAAGCCGAGGCTGGCCAGAATGCCAATACTGAGCGGCAGCAGCGGCGACGGCGTTAGCGACTGACGGTGAGCCGACTTTTTCTCATCGTCGGCGGGTACGAAAAACAGATATTTCCGGTCGTCCACGGTTTCCAACCGGGCGATGCGAGGTTCCCGATCCTCTGCGGCCAGCCGCCGCGCCTGGGCCAGCATTTCGGCCGAAATCCCGCGCCCGAGCAATTCCTGATTGGCGTCATCGACGATATAGACATGCACGCCGCCCCGGTTGTTTTGCCACTCCTCCAGTAAGTCGCGCAGCGCGGCTAGGCCGCCGTGGCGCAGCGTCACCGCCGTGGCATTCACCAGAAAGCTAGCACGCGGCCCACCGGACAATTCTTGATTGCCTTTGTCCGATGCCTGCTGGTGCAGCCACACCACCATCCCAACCCCCGCGCCCGCGACCAACAGCGCCAGCCAGAATGCGAAAAAGAATTTCCAGAACAGCCGACCCACGGCGCTTACTCCTTGAGGTACTGGTAACCCATGCTGCGGACGGCCTGAATGGGCGAGCGTCCGTCCTGATTGCTGCCCAGCTTGTGGCGGATGCTGCTCAAACGCACGTCGATGCTGCGGTCGTAGCGGGCCAATGGCCGACCCAGCCCCTGTTCGGAAAGTTCCTGCTTGCTCACCACCCGCCCGGCATTGCGCGCCAGCACTTCCAGCAGGTTGAACTCGGTGCTGGTCAAATCGAGCGGCGCGCCGTTCCACTCCGCTCCCCGTTTTTCTGGCCACAGGGTCAGCGGCCCGGCCGACAGGACGCTGGCCGACAGCTCGGGCGAGCCGTGGGCCTGAGTGCGCCGCAGGATGGCGCGGATACGGGCGACCAACTCGCGCGGGGTGCAGGGTTTGGGCACGTAATCGTCCGCGCCCAGTTCCAACCCGACGATACGGTCTACATCGTCGCCTCTGGCGGTGAGCACCAAAACCGGCGTGCGGCTGTCGTGCTGGCGGATACGGCGCAGCGCGTCGATGCCGTTCAGGTGCGGCATCATCACGTCCAGCACCACCAGGGCGTAACGGCCCGATAAGGTTTCGGCCACACCGGTCTCACCGTCCTGCACCGCCGTCGCCTCGAAGCCTTCTTGCTGGAGATAGTCGGCCAGCATCTCACCCAGTTCAGCGTCGTCATCCACCAACAGCACTTGCACCATCGCCTCACCCACCGCTGCGGTCATCTTGCAGGATGACCTTATAACGACTCGCCGGTGGCCACCAAGCGTCTTTACCGACTTTTGCCCCACTTTACCGATCTTTACAAAATCCCAACCCGCGTTTACAGCCGCGCTGGGTACAGTGGCCTCACCTTTAAACTCTGAAGGAATTTAAGGCTATGTTACCGAAAAACCTCAAACGTTCGCTCGCTATCGCGCATCGCTGGGCGGCGCTGGCGTTGGCTCCGATTGTTCTGCTCATTTTGCTATCCGGTGCGATTTTGGCGTTCAAACCGATTGTGGCAAGCACCGCTGGGCCTGCTGCCTCGGCCAATCCCAGCACGGTGGCGGCGGCGCTGGAAGCGATCGATCCAGCGCGGCGGGCGACCGCGCTCAGCGTGGCGAGCGATGGGCAAGCCATCACCTTGAAAGCGGACGATCCCGCCGTTGCGGGAACTTACGATCTGGCGACCCGGACGCTCACCGAGCGCGGCGGCTTTGATGTATTCGCCTTCGCGCTCGACTTGCACAAAAATCTCCTGATCGGGGCGGGTTTCATCGTCGAAATCGCCACTTATGTCATGGTGGGAATTTTGGTGATCGGCCTGTTGCTGGGCTGGCCGAAGCTACGCAACACCTTGATGGGCTGGCACAACGGGCTGGGTTGGCTGGCGCTGCCTCTGGTCGCGTTGACGCCGGTCACCGGCGCGATGATGGCCTTGAACATCGGCGCGCCGCCCGGTTGGCCGAAGCCACCGCCAAGGCGTTGCGTGAGGCTGGGGAGGCCGTGGTGTGCGCCTCATTGGCGGCGCTTGATCCGGCTGAACTAAAAGCTTTCCGCACGAATCTATTGATCGTCTCGACCACTGGTGAGGGTGAGGTTCCCGATCCGGCCCGGCCGTTCCTGAACCGGCTCCGCGCGGCCGATCTCAACGGGACGAGTTTCAATCTGCTGGCGTTGGGGGACTCTCGTTATGCTTCGTTCTGTGGCGGTGGTCAGCGAGTGCGGGCGGCGTTGCTGGAACGGGGGGCGCGTGAAGCTGCCGACAGGCAACGCGCTGACGGTGAGCCGACCGCGACTTGGCGTGACTGGTTAAACGGCGTCGCCGAGATCATCGGCGTGCGCTTGGGCGTAGTGGAAGCCCACAAACCCGACTGGTCAGTGACGCTGACGCTGGTCGAACGCGAACGGCTCGACGATCCGACCCAAGGCAACACCCGCGAGATCTGGCGGTTGAGCTTTGCGCCGGACGAGACCGCGCTCGATTTTCGCCCCGGCGATCTGCTGCTGATCAGTCCGGCTGAAGGAGACCCACCGCGTTGCTATTCCATCGGCGCCTCGTCGCTTATCGGCGAACCACGGTTTGATTTGACGGTCAGCCTGCATGTTTGGTGGGATGCCGAAGGCCAGGAGCGGCTGGGGCTGGCTTCGAATTACCTGTGCCGCCAATTGCAACCCGGCGCGAAGATCGCCGCCCACTTGCGTCGCCATCCCGACTTTAATCCCTTGGAAGACCCCAGTCGACCGATGGTGCTGGTGGCGACCGGGGCCGGGATCGCGCCTTTCCCCGGCTTTCTCGTCGAGCGGGCGAAACAGGATAATGCCGGGCCGGTATGGCTGCTGTTCGGCAACCGCTGCCGCAATGGCGGTTTTTTCTATCGCCGCCAATTCGAGCAGTGGTGCGAACAACGCACGCTGACCCGGCTGGACACCGCCTTTTCCCGCGACGCAGATGATGGCCACTACATTCAGGATCGGCTCACGGAACACGGTGAAGAATTGCTGCGCTGGCTGGTCGAAGACCGGAGCGCGCTCTACACCTGTGGCCGGGTGGGCGCGGCAGGTGCGGCGGTTGAGCAATCGCTACATGACATTATCGCCCGGCACGGCGGCCGATATGGTTTGAAGCCAGACGAGACGTTGGCACGCTGGCGGGCGGGTGGCACGCTGCGGTTTGATGTGTTCGGCTGAACTGATAACTATTTGGTTGTAAAAAGGAGAGATACGCATTGAAAACAAGCCTTCGCCACTCGCCGACGACTGGTAGCGCACGGTTCCAGCGGCGGGAAACCGCCCTGCTGGCAATACTCGCCCTGGCGTTCGGTGGCTGCGCGGCGGTTGGGCCGGATTACGTTGCACCCGTTCCGGCCGCTCCGGCGACATGGCAAAGCGCCGCAGCGGCGCGGGTCGGGTTTGTTCGGGCCACGCCAGAGGAATTGGCCC
The DNA here is from genome assembly GCA_003527885.1 of Candidatus Competibacteraceae bacterium. Taxonomy (GTDB): domain Bacteria; phylum Pseudomonadota; class Gammaproteobacteria; order Competibacterales; family Competibacteraceae; genus Competibacter_A. The sequence goes on along the minus strand of DPWB01000021.1, from coordinate 2,116 downwards.
GCTGGTGGCGACAACTGGACGATCCGGTGTTGACTCAACTGGTCGAACAGGCGTTGCAAACCAGCCTCGATCTCCGCACCGCCCAAGCCAAACTGCGCGAAGCTCGCGCCCGCCGCGCGCTGGTCGCAACCAACCACTTTCCAACCGTCACCGCTTCCGGTGCGGTCAATGTCTTAAAAGGCAGCGCCGAGACCGGCGCCGGTAAAACCCGCGAACTGTACAGCGCCGGTTTCGACGCCAGTTGGGAGCCGGACGTATTCGGCGGGCAGCGGCGCAGCGAGGAAGCCGCCCAGGCCGATCTGGAAGCCATGGCGGAGAATCTCTATGCTGTACAGGTATCGCTAGCCGCCGAAGCCGCGCTCAATTATGTGGAGCTGCGCGCCTATCAGGAGCGGTTGGCTATCGCTCGGGCCAATGTCGCCTCGCAGGCGGAAACCCTGCAACTGGTGCAATGGCGCGCCCAGGCCGGTCTGGTTTCCACGCTGGACGTGGAACAGGCCCGCTCCAACCTGGCCCAGACCCGCGCCCAAATCCCGGCGCTCGAAACCGGTTTCGCGGAAGCCCGAGACCGGCTGGAAATCCTGCTCGGCCAAACGCCCGGCGCGCTGGCGGGCCGCTGGTCGGACGCGGCCGCCCTCCCGCGAGCGCCAACGCGGGTGATGGTGGCGATTCCGGCGGACACCCTGCGCCAGCGCCCGGACGTGCGCGCCGCCGAACGCAAGCTGGCGGCGGAAACCGCCCGCATCGGGGAGGCGGAAGCCGGGCGTTATCCCAGCTTCAACTTGAGCGGTTCACTCGGTTTGGAAGCGCCCAGCCTCGGCGCGCTGGCGGGTACTGATGCGCTGGCTCGCAGCGTTCTGGGCAGCGTCGTCGCGCCGATTTTCGACGCCGGGCGCATCCGCCAGCAGATCGCGATTCAAACCGCCGTCCAGGAACAAGCGTTCATCAGCTACCAAGCGACGGTGCTGAATGCCCTGTCGGAAGTCGAAAACGCGCTGGTCGCTTTAGCCAACACGCGGGAGCGTCGGAAAAATCTGCAAGAGGCGGTGCAAGCCACCCAACAAGCGGCGACGCTGGCCCGGCAACGCTACAGCTCCGGCCTTATCGATTTTCAGACCGTGCTGGATACCGAGCGCAGCGTGTTGAATCTTGAGGACAATCTCAAATCCAGCCAAGCCGAGCACCTTTTCGCCCTGATCCGGCTTTACAAGGCGCTGGGCGGCGGTTGGTCGCCAGCAGCCGCCGATCAGACCGCCGTCTCGGTCAAAGGAAACCCCTCGTGAGTCCACCTGTCCAGCCCGACCCCGATCTGGCCAAGATCATCGGTGCGGAACCCGCCAAAAGCCGGGTCGGCGCTGCGCTGCGCTGGCTGCTCGCGTTCGGCGTACTCGCCGCGCTGGCGGTCGGCGGCTACCGCTATTTTCAATCCCAAGCCGAGGCCCAAGCCGCGCCGCGGTATCAGACCGAAGCGCTCGGTCAGGGCAATCTGCGGGTCACGGTCTCGGCCACCGGCAAGCTGGCTCCGGTCAATGAAGTGGAGGTCGGCAGCGAGTTGTCCGGCACCATCGAAACCGTGCTGGTGGATTACAACGACCGGGTGAAGAAAGGCGAGGTGCTAGCCCGCCTCAACGTCGCCAAACTGAACGACCAAATCGCCAAGTCGAAAGCCGCCGTGGCCTCCGCCGAAGCCAAGGTGTTGCAAACCGTGGCGACGGTCAAGGAAGCCCGCGCCAATCTCGGCCGGTTGCGGCGAGTCGCCAAACTGAGCGATGGCAAAGTGCCTGCGCCCGCCGAACTGGAAGCGGCGGAAGCCACCTTGGAGCGCGCTACCGCCGACGAGGCCAGCGTGCGGGCGGCGGTGGAGGAAGCCCGCGCCACCTTGCGCTCCAACGAAACCGATCTCACCAAAGCCTCGATCCGTTCACCCATCGACGGGGTAGTGCTGAAACGCTCGGCCGATCCCGGTCAGACCGTCGCCGCCTCCTTGCAAGCGCCGGTGCTGTTCACGCTGGCCGAAAATCTGGCGCAGATGGAGTTACAGGTGGACGTGGATGAGGCCGATGTCGGGCAGGTCAAGCCGGAGCAAACCGCCACCTTCACCGTGGACGCCTATCCC
>DPWB01000020.1 GCA_003527885.1 Candidatus Competibacteraceae bacterium | reverse complement strand
CCTACCCTGGCCCCCGCGCCGGCAGCTTCAGATTGGTAAAAGAGACAGCAGCCCAAGCGCGAGTCCCGCCGCGAACGCAAACGGCTGGCGCAACAGTCCGGTGACGGTCAACTTCACCTGCAACGACGCCCTGGCGGGCATCGCCACCTGCGCGGAAGCCAAAACTCTCAGTAGTGAGGGCGCCAATCAAACGGCGAGCGGTACCGCCACCGACAAAGCGGGCAATTCAGCGACCACCTCGGTCGCCGGCATCAATATCGACCGCACGCCGCCCACCGTCAGCGTCACCGGCGTGAGCAACGGCGCGAGCTACCCGCTCGGTTCGGTCCCGACGGCGGGCTGCGCGACGACGGATGCCCTTTCAGGGGTTCAAACTAACGCCACGCTCAGCGTGACGGGTGGAGCGAACGGTCTGGGAGCCTTGACCGCCAGCTGTGCCGGAGCTTTGGACAAGGCAGGCAATGCAAGCGCCACCGCCACCGCCACGTATCAAATCTACGCGGCGGACACGACCCCGCCAGTCATTACCTCCACTGTCAACGGGACTCCGGGCAGCAACGGCTGGTATACGAGCGCCGTAACGGTCAGTTGGACCGTGACCGACAGCGAGTCGGCAATCAGCGCTCGAAACGGCTGCGACGCCGCCACCGTGGCGGCGGATACCGCCGGTGTCACCTTCACCTGCTCCGCCAGCAGCGGCGGCGGCACGGCCTCCAACGCGGTGATGGTCAAACGGGACGCCACGCCACCTGCCGTCACTGTGACCGGCGTGACCGACGGCGCTACTTACACCCTCGGCTCGGTCCCGATGGCCGGCTGCGGGACTGAGGACGCGCTTTCGGGCGTCCAGACTAGCGCTACCTTGAGCGTGACCGGTGGAGACACCAGCAGCTTGGGAGCCTTCACCGCACGTTGCGCGGGCGCGACCGACAACGCGGGCAATGCTGGCTTTGCCAGCGCTAGCTATCAAGTAACCAACGCGCCGTCAAGCGCGAGCACGTTCAGCGCGTTTGGCATCAACCAACTGAGGATCGACCCGCGCCTTAAACTCTTTTTGCTGTTATCCAATTTCACCTTGGGTACAGACAGCAACGGGATCGATCCCGCTCGCGAGCCAGTGATATTGGGGATGGCCAATTTCACTACCACCATCCCGGCAGGTAAGTTCCGCAAGGGGCGCAACGGCGCATATGCCTATGCCGGCAAAATCGACAATGCCGCCATTGAAGCCTTGATCGTGCCCTTGGGTAACAACCGCTTCGGCTTCCAAGCCGCCGCTTATGGCATTAACTTGACCGGAACAACAAATCCGGTAACCGTAAAACTGATGATCGGCAACGACCAGGGTATCGCTTCAGGCAACGCCATCATCAAAACAGGAGTTGGATATCCTCGACCTTAAGACATTGAAAAGCGCGGAGAAACCAACTGCTTCTCCGCGCTTTTCCAATAGCTACCGGACATCAACCCAGCGGTACCGGTTTAATTTCATCGATCAGCGAATTCGGTCGTGCGACATGCACGGTGCGCCCCGAAAAACGGGCGATACCGTCCTCCTCCAGCCGGCTGATGATCCGCGATAAGGTTTCGTGGCGCGCGCCGATCATCGAGGCCATGTCCCGGCGCGACAGCGGCAACTGCATCACCCGGCTACCGTCGGTGGCGATGCGGCCGTGGCGGTCCATCAACACCAGCAGCAGATGGACGAATTTGGTGCGGTTGGAAAAGGTGGCGTTCTGCACCAGCTTGGTATGGGCATCATCCAGGTCGGTGGTGATCCGCCGCAGAAACTGCAAGCCCAGGGCCGGATTTTTTTCGAGCAGCGATTTGACCACCTGCTTTTCAATGAAACACACCTTGCTGGGGCCAAGCGCTTCGGCGCTGGAGCAGCGATTCTCGCCCAACAATAACCCCCGATAGCCCAGGGTGTCGCCCGGATAGCCGAGCTGCACCAGTACGGCGTTGCCCTCGTCATCGACCTTGCGGATGGCGACTGTGCCGGTAGCGATACAATAAATGCCGTGACTGGGTTCGCCCGCTGAAAATATCGCTTCACCGGCCTGATATGACCGGCATTTCTTGACGTAGGCGAGATGCGTCAGTTCTTCCTCGGCCAGCACCCGCCACTCATTTTGCCGGCTCAAATCGCATTCCAAGCAGTTGGAGCCGGGTATCGATTTGCGCCGCTCGACCATCAACGCCCTCCTCCTCGTTACTTCCGGTTATCGGGTGATTGAAAGCTCTATCCTGGCTAGCCCCACAAAAACGAAGTGAAATTCATAGCTATACTTATCCGCACAACTATAGTTCAGGAATCGCTGGAGGAGAGTAGACCATGCACGAGCACCTATGGCGGCCAATCTGGGCGATCGCTGTCGCTTTCTTGGTCTTGGGCGGCACGCTGTGGGTGATCGACCCCCTCAACGGCCTTTTCTCCCTGCTCGCACCGGCGGCTTCCGCCAAGCACGCTTATCGCTATCCTGCCATACCGGTCGGTCTGGACAGCCCCGCCGGGCAATGCGTGGTCTGTCACAGCATCGAGAAACACGGTCCTTTGCGGGTTGCGCCCAACCTTTGGGGAATCGTCGGCGCACCGAAGGCGGGGTCGAAGGGTTACGGTTACTCCCATGCGTTACTGGAAGCGGGCGGCGTGTGGACCGAGCAAGAACTGAACGACTACCTGACCGCGCCGGACAAATTCCTGCCCGGCACCAAAAAGACCCTGCTCGGGCTGCCGAACGCGGTGGAACGCGCCAAACTGATCGAATTTCTTGCGACATTGAAAGACTGATTCCCTCGCCCATCACGGCTATTTGCTGATCGCCTTACACTGCCTCAATCCTCACTCACTTTTCGGGAGATCGCTCATGCGGCAACGGCTATCCGGCAGGTTCAGATTACTTGGCTTGGCGTTGTTAGGGGTGAGCGGCGTTGCTCACGCTCATACCCTGGGTCTACCCCACCTGGATTTTGCGACGGGTCTAGGCCATCCGGTCAGTGGTCTGGATCACATTCTGGCGATGGTGGCGGTCGGTTTGTGGGCGGCTCAATTGGGTGGCCGCGCCCTCTGGTGGGTGCCGCTGACCTTCGTGCTGACGATGGCGGCGGGCAGCGCACCGGGTTTTCTCGGCGTGCCGTCGCCCGCGGTCGAATCCGGCATCGCCGGTTCGGTGCTGGCTCTTGGCTTGTTGGTCGCGTTCGCCGCGCGTTTGCCGCTGGCGGGCAGCCTCGCGCTGGTCGGGATGTTCGCGCTCTTTCACGGCTACGCGCACGGAGCGGAAATGGCCGCTGGATCGAGCGCGCTGTGGTACAGCCTGGGCTTTATTCTGGCGACAGCGCTGTTGCACGGCGCTGGTATCGGCGTTGGGCTGGTGGCGCGGCGCGGCGCGGCGGCGCAAATACTGCGGTTGGGTGGCGCGGCTATCGCGGCCAGCGGCGTGTTGCTATGGGTCGGATAACCGTTTTCTTTGCCACTTGCCCCCGCCCAACCTAGGGAAGGCAGCCCCCCGGCATTCCGATCTCGTGCACGAATTTTCACTGTGTGAGAGCATTATCGACACCATCACCGCTCAAACCCGGCAACAGGGTTTCAACCGGGTGCGGCGGGTGTGGCTGGAAATCGG
>DPWB01000073.1:552-5459 GCA_003527885.1 Candidatus Competibacteraceae bacterium | reverse complement strand
TGGCCCGGAGCCGGTCCCCGCGACCCGATGATGGAAATCGCGGCGCGATTTCGGCCAACTCGTCCCGCTTTTTCCGGTCTCATCCCCGCCATCGCCCGCCCCGGCACCCTCCCCCCTGGTCGCTCACCGCCCGAGCCGGTATCGCGCACACCATTAAGTGTTCCACCGGGTGAGCCCAACCGGTTGAACCGGCGCCGTTTCCGGCGCGATGCGTGCGGGGATCGCGGGGCGGCCGACAGCACAGCGCGCGCCCGCGCGCCACGGGGCGGTTAAGTGTTCCGGTACCCCCGTACAAGTGTCCGCTAAAATCGGGTCACTGCTTTAATCGGTTCTTTTCCAAAACCGAAACCGAAAACCCCCACCCGCGAGCGCCGGGCGGGGATAGAGCCCGAACGGCCGACGCGCCACGGCCAAACCCGTCGGGCGAAGGCGCTAAAGCGGGCGCCCCGCAGTCCAGTTACGGAGCCCGACAGGCCAACGGCCCCCTGAAACCCGGTTCCCCGACGGACCCCCTGCCGGGCGGCGGATTCCGCCGGTCCCCATATCGCCCGCTCCACGTGGAACGCTTTCCGGGCCGGCGCGCGCCGGCGCCGGTCAATCCGTCCCGTCCCGGTAGCCGAGCCGGTCGAGCAAACCCTCCAGGATGTCCAGGTTGCCGAACCCCAAGGTCAACTGGCCCGAGCCCCCGCCGCAGGCCCGCAACCGGACTGGCACGCCGAGGTGTTCCGACAGGCGCCGCTCCAGCCGGCGGGAATCCGGGTCGTCGCCCGGTTCGGCCGTCACCGGTTCGACCCTGGCGCGCGCGCCGGCGCGGAGGTCGCGGGCCAGCCGTTCCACGTGGCGCACCGACAGCCCGTCCCGCGCGATCCGGGCCCCCAGTTCGCGCTGGTGGGCCGGGCTCAACCCGACCAGGGCCTTGGCGTGGCCGACCGTCAAGCGGCCTCCGGCGAGGGCGGTTTGGACGGCGGGGTCGAGCCGCAGCAGCCGCAGCAGGTGGGACGCCACGACGCGCGGGTAGCCCCGCTCGGCGCCGGCGCGGGTGACGCTCGCCCCGCCCCGCACCCGCGCGCGCAAGGCCAGCGCTTCTCGCAAGGGGTCGGCCGCGCCCCCGTCGGGCGACGCGAGCAGGCGGGCGACGTCGGCGTCGCTCAGCCCGGGGCGCACCCGGACCGAGACGGTGGCCAAACCGGCTTTTTGCGCGGTCAGCCACGGCTTTTCGCCCGAGACGATTTCGTAGCGCGCGGGGCCGGTGTCGGGTGTCGGGCGGGCGGTGATCGGGTCGACGAAGCCCAGCTCGCGCGCCCGTCGAATGTCGTCGGGCGCGGGCTGCGCCAGCGGGCCCTTCGGGCGCAGCGGGCTGAGCGTCAGGCGGTCCAGTTCGAGTTCGAGCCACTCAGGTTTGTGTGCCGCTTGCATCGCAGCGATCTATACCAGTGTATCAAATTGTTTTTTATGATTTTTAAGTTTAATAATAACAATATTTACTATTTGTATGATACAAAAAAATAATATGATACATTTTAATATAACTGTTTTAATGATATTAACGATATTAATTATTTTTTAGGGAGAAAAGATCATGACCGCAAAAATTTTGGTGGCCGCGAACCAGAAGGGGGGTTGCGGGAAAACGACGGTGGTCATGCAACTGGGAGGCACGTTGGGCCATCGGGGTCATCGGGTGTTGATCGTGGACGCCGACCCGCAAGGCACGGCCACCCGCTGGGCCGCGAGCGCGGCCGACGGGCGGCCCTTTCCCGCGCATGTGGCCGGTTTGGCGGCCGCCGGTGGAAAGGTCCACCGCGAGATCAAGAAATACCTGGACAGTTACGATTACATTTTGGTGGATTGCCCCCCGGCCGTGGAATCCCCGGTACCGCAATCGGTGCTCCTCATCGCCGATGTCGCGTTGGTCCCCATCATCCCTTCGCCGGCCGATTTGTGGGCCGCGACAGGGACGAGGGGGTTGATCGAGCGTGCGGCGGAAATCAACCAAAGCCTGCAATCCAGGCTCGTGGTGAACATGCTGCAATCGAATACGTCCATGTCGAAGGAGGTGTTGTTGGTGCTGGAAGACTTCGGCATCCCGCTGACCGACGCGCGTTTGCATCTGCGCACGGCCTACCGCCAGTCCGCCGTTTACGGGGCGACCGTGCAGGCTCTGGGCCGCGAGGCGAGCAAGGCGATACTGGAGGTGGAAGATCTCACCGCAGAGGTCGTCGGGCTGATCGATCACCATTTATAGTTAGTATAGTTAATACTATATTAAAGATTAATATGTTATTAATAATATAAACGATATTTGATGCAACCGGGGGTGCGAAATGGTCAAGCGGCAAGGCGACATGGCGGAATCCATGAGAAAGTCGCTCCGAGACGAAACCGCCCGCGTGGAAGATCGGTTTGCCAAAGCCGAATCGATTTTCGGCGAAACGAAAGGGCTTTTCCCGCTCGAAGGCTCAAGCGCGCCGCCACCCTTGCCGAACCCCAAAGTCATCCGTGACACGTTCAGCATGCCCGTCGGGGATTACGAGTTGCTGGACCGCCTCAAGACGCGCGCGTTGGCGATGGGAATAGCGGTCAATAAAAGCGAGCTGATCCGGGCGGGCTTGCGTTTGCTGAACGAAATCGACGAAGGCGATTTTCGGGCATCGATCAACAGGGTCGACAAAGTGAAACTGGGAAGGCCAAAGTACTAAATTCAGGTTTTAATATCGATAAAGTTAATACTTTTAATATTGTATATTCTATTTATACAGTTTATACAGTTATTATGTTAATGACGGTTATAACGATAATAACCTTATAAATAATACAAATAATTATTACTTTTTATTTTCAAGCCTGTTTTTGAAACTGGGGATCCACCGCGATCTGTTGCTCGCGTCGGGGGTGGTGAAGCTGTCCGATCTCATCACCGTCAGGCGGGCGGGACGCTACTGCGCCCGGCCGCTCTACCGGAAATCCTTGAAAGAGGGTGCGACAAGGGTGGATTTGGACGGCCGGCCCGCTGGCGTCGTCACGGCCGGCGGGCGCCCTCCCAACGATGCCGCAATACCCAAGGAGAACCTCGTGACCGGGCGTCTCGAACTGACCCGGTGCGCGACAAGCCTCGCCGTTCGGGGCGAGGAAGGACAGCGCGGACCTTGTTACCGTCTTTGGGTTTCAGCGTGGCGTCTGCTGCTGTTCGACGTACTGGCGCACGATGGAAATGGGCGCACCGCCACAGGACGCGGCGAAGTAGGACGGCGACCACAGCACGCCTTTCCAGTAACGCTTCTGGAGGTCGGGCCGTTCTTTGCGCAGCAACCGGCCAGACACGCCTTTCAAGCTGTTCACGAGGTTGGATACAGCGACCTTCGGCGGGTATTCCACCAACAGGTGAACATGATCGTCCTCGCCGTCCATCTCGATCAGTTGCGCCTCGAAGTCGGCGCAGGTCTTGGCAAAGATGGTTCGCAGCCGCTCAATCGCGTCGCTGTCGAACACGTTGCGGCGGTATTTCGCCACGAAGACCAAATGGACGTGCAGCTTGAAAACGCAGTGCCGCCCGTGCCGAATTTCGTTGTATTCTTCCATAGACCAAGTATAATTTGCGCATGAAACGCCCGCAAGCCTTCCAATACGAGCTAAAGCCCAACGGCGAACAGCAGCGCAAGATGCGCCGCTTCGCGGGGTCGTGCCGGTTCGTGTTCAACAAGGCGCTGGCGTCGCAGAAGTCGCGTTACGAGCAGGGAGAAAAGAAGCTGGGCTACGCCGGGCTGTGCAAGATGCTCACCGGGTGGCGCAACAGCCCGGAAACGGCTTGGCTGGCCGATGCTCCGGTTCACCCGCTGCAACAGACGTTGAAAGACTTGGAGCGGGCTTACGCCAATTTCTTCGCCAAGCGAGCCGATTTCCCGCGCTTCAAGAAGAAGGGCCAGTCCGACCGCTTCCGCTACCCCGACCCGAAGCAGATCAAGCTCGATCAGGCCAACAGCCGCATCTTTCTGCCCAAGCTCGGTTGGCTGCGCTACCGCAACAGCCGCGCGGCGCTGGGAGAGGTGAAGCAGGTCACGGTATCGGCCCGTGGCGGCAAATGGTTCGCGAGCATCCAGACGGAGCGCCAGGTCGAGCGGCCCGTCCCGGAATCCGCTTCGGCGGTGGGCATCGACCTGGGCGTCGCCCGGTTCGCCACCCTCTCGGACGGCACCTTCCACGCGCCGCTCAACAGCTTCAAGCGGCACGAGATCGCCCTGCGCAAAGCGCAGCGGGCCATGAGCCGCAAAACCAAATTCAGCAGCAACTGGAACAAGGCCAAGGCCCGCGTCCAGCGCATTCACGCCCGCATCGGCGACGCCCGCCGCGACTTCCTGCACAAGGCCACGACCGCCATCAGCCAAAACCACGCGATGGTGTGCATCGAGGACTTGCGGGTGCGGAACCTGTCCAGGTCGGCGGCGGGCAACATCGAAGCGCCGGGAATAAACGTCCGGGCCAAGTCCGGCCTGAACAAATCCATCCTCGATCAGGGCTGGTCGGAGTTCCGCCGCCAGCTGGACTACAAGCTGGCGTGGGCCGGGGGGCACCTCGTCGCCGTGCCGCCGCACCACACCAGCCAGGAATGCCCGGCGTGCGGGCATGTCTCGGCGGACAACCGCCAGACGCAGGCCCGGTTCCGTTGCGTGGCGTGCGGTTTCGAAGAACACGCCGATGTGGTCGGCGCGACCAACATCCTCGCTCGCGGGATGCGCAAGCTGCGAGACGAAGGGCAGGACACGGCGGACGCTTCCGCCGGGTGCGCCAGCACCGCCCGGATCGCCTGTGAAGTGAGCGGCGCGGTCAGGCCGCCAGCAGCAGGAACCCTCCGAAGCGGCTCGGGGATGGCTCAATGCCGCGACCGAGCGCCGTAGGAATCTCCGGCCTTC
>DPWB01000073.1:0-272 GCA_003527885.1 Candidatus Competibacteraceae bacterium | reverse complement strand
CCTTCGGGCCGGGGAGGATGTCAACGTGAAGTTTTCAGAACTCCCCAAACCCCTGACCGTGCGCGGCGGCGTCAAAGTCGGCATCGAAACCGGCGAAGGTCTGGTTAGCTGCGTCTTGCCGCCCAAGGTATGGCGCAAGCTGGAACAGGCGGCCGCCCAGTATCCCTGTCTCTTATACACATCTCCGAGCCCACGAGACCGTACTAGATCTCGTATGCCGTCTTCTGCTTGAAAAAAAAACCTATAAATCTAGCTGAAGCACAATCGCGTAT
>DPWB01000357.1 GCA_003527885.1 Candidatus Competibacteraceae bacterium | reverse complement strand
TCATTTGTCGTGCCGTGTATGATTTTTTTTTTTCATGCATATGTTTCAAGCAGAAGACGGCATACGAGATCTAGTACGGTCGCGTGGGCTCGGAGATGTGTATAAGAGACAGGTTCAATACGACCGCGCGGGGTCGCGCTCTGGCGTCTGGGCAGCGAAGATCCCGCGCTCTGGCGGGTGTTTGGCAAAACCGGGCCGATGGACGCGGCGCGCGCCGCCGAATTGGGCGAAATCCATTTCGGCTACGGTCTGGATTACGAGGGGAAAGGCGAGGTCCTCGAAATCACCGCCCGCCCGCAGCCGGGGGCTCGGACCCTCACTTTCGATCCGAAACGCAACTTGATTACCGCCGAACGCTACACGCAATTTCCGTCGCCCTACATGATTACCCGGCACGGCGGCATACCGCGCAAGGTCGCCTTGACTTTCGACGATGGCCCCGATTCACGCTTTACGCCCCAGATTCTCGATGAGCTCCATAAAGCCGGCGTTCCGGCCACCTTCTTCATCATCGGCGTCAACGGCGAGCTGAATCCAGATTTGTTGCGACGCGAGGTCGATGAAGGCCATGAGATCGGCAATCACACCTTCACCCATCCCAACATTTCCAGCATTTCCTCGGGCCAGTTTCAGCTCGAACTGTCCGCGACCCAACGTCTGCTGGCCAGCGCGGTGGGCCGCCATTCGTTGCTGTTCCGCCCGCCTTACGCGGTCGACGCCGAACCCGAAACCATCGACCAGCTCCGCCCCATCGAGTGGGCGTCCGAACAAGGCTATCTGGTGGTGGGGATGCAGATCGACCCCGACGATTGGCAGCGGCCCGGCGTGGAGGAGATCGTCCGGCGCACCGTGGCCGAGGCGGAACGCGGCGAAGGCAACATGATCCTGCTGCACGACGCCGGCGGCGACCGCAGCCAAACCGTGGAAGCCATTCCCAAAATCGTCGCGGCGTTGCGCGAGCGGGGTTTCCAGTTCGTGACCGTCTCCGATTTGCTGGGCCGGAGCCGCGACGAGGTCATGCCGCCGGTGCCGCCCGACAGCCGGTGGCAAACTTGGTGGGACGGGGCGGCGTTCGGCGTGTTCAACTGGTCGGCGGCGCTCATCCATTGGCTGTTTTTGCTGGGGATCGTGCTCGGCATCGCCCGCTTGCTGTTGATCGGCGTGCTCGCCCTGTACCAGCGCTGGCGCGGGCGGCACGCGGTCTTCGACCCGACCTATACGCCTTCGGTGGCGGTGATCGTGCCCGCCTACAACGAAGAAAAAGTCATCGCCCAGACCGTTGTTTCCCTGTTGGCCAGCCAGCATCCCCAGCACTTCGAAATTATCGTGATCGACGACGGTTCCGCCGACGCCACCTATCGGGTAGCGCGTGACACCTTCGCGAACGATCTGCGGGTGCGGGTGTTCACCAAACCCAACGGCGGCAAACCGGCCGCGCTCAACTTCGGTCTGGCGCAAACCCGCGCGGAAATCGTCGTGGCCTTGGACGCCGACACCGTGTTCACCCGCGACACCATCAGCAAGTTGGTCCGGCATTTTGCCGATCCGGGCATTGGCGCGGTGGCCGGCAACGCCAAGGTGGGCAACCGGGTCAACCTGCTCACCCGTTGGCAGGCGCTGGAATATATCACCAGCCAGAACCTGGACCGGCGCGCTTTCGATGTGCTCAACTGTATTACGGTGGTCCCCGGCGCGGTGGGGGCTTGGCGGCGCGAGCTGATCGCACGGGCCGGTGGGTTCACTCATCTCACGCTGGCGGAGGACGCCGATCTCACCATGCAGATCCGCAAGCTGGGCTACACCATCGCGTATGAAGACGAAGCGGTGGCCCTGACCGAGGCGCCCGATACCGTGGGCGGGTTCATCCGCCAACGTTACCGGTGGATGTACGGCACCATGCAGGCGGCCTGGAAGCACCGCGATGTGCTGTTCCGGCCGCGTTACGGCGCGCTGGGTTTTGTGGCCCTGCCCAATATCTTTATCTTCCAGGTCTTTTTCCCGTTGATTTCACCGGTGATGGATCTGCTGCTCATCGGGTCGCTGGCCAGCGCGGCCTTCAATTACGGGCAGCATCCCGCCGAGTTTTCAGCGGATGCGCTCTGGCGCGTCCTGTTCTACTACGCCCTGTTCGTGACGGTGGACTATCTGGCCGCCGTGTTGGCTTTCGCGCTGGAGCGCCGGGAAAGTTGGAGCCTGTTGGTCTGGCTGTTCTGGCAGCGCTTTTTCTATCGCCAGCTGATGTACTACGTCGCCATCAAGAGCACGCTGACCTCCCTGCGAGGCGTCCTGGTCGGTTGGGGCAAGTTGGAGCGCAAAGCGACGGTGACGGTGCGGGAGGCCACTTAAGCCGATGATTCCCACCAACGGGTGTAATTGACACTCAGCGCGGCCACACCGTCCTCGACCGTCGAGAAATCAAAAAAAGGCAGGTCGTATCGCTTGCATTCCTTTCGATACCATCTGCTTAATTTTATCTGTTCTTGCAGAAAAGAATGTGCTGCCTTCGCCGATTTTTCCGCCAGCCAGTGGACTTTTTTCTTTCTGATCATCTTGAAGCGCGCTTCCACTTTCAGGCGCGGATACCCGCAATACACCGGGTAGAAGCGACCGTCGGACGCTTCTTTCAGCTTCCTCGCCTTCGAGGGATCGATCCAGCCGCCTTCGACAATACAAAACGCATCCGCGGATAAGAGCCGCGCCACAACCTCCAGGGCGATCTTCTGGGTGACTTTTTCCAAAGCGCCCTGATCGTCGACGACTTTCCCAAGAATATCGTAAAAATTATCCAGCTCGACGACCGCGCGCCCATCTCTGGCCGCCAGCATTCTCGCGGCTGTCGACTTCCCGGACGCGCTCGCCCCACCGATGAAATAAATCGAACCGCGCGATGTCGCAGCTTTCTCGCCTGGGACTTTTTCATTTTCGGACACGGTCTTTAGGGCTCCGTCTGCTGGCTGCTCGCAGGTTTTGGCCGACCCATTGCAACCCGAGATTCGCCGGCGAACCGACTTCCATCGGATTCATGTGCGGCCTTGGCAATGCGAGCGCTCATGCCCGTTAGCTCAATTGAGATAGGCGGCGGCAGTATCCGGGGTGGAGCACACGACGAGCGCGACGCCCTGCGGGCAGCGCCGGCGAACCATCCCTTCAAACGTGCTCGTGCAGCCCGCACTCGCGCTTGAGGCCGAAAAACCGCGTGTCTTCCGGGCTCATCCCATCGACCAGCCGGCGGGTGGTGTGGACATCGCCGATGGAGACGTAGCCCTGCTCCCACAACGGGTGATAGGGCAAGCCGTATCGGGTGAGATAACGGTAAACGTCGCGGTCGGTCCAATCGATCAGGGGATGAACCTTGCAGCGGCCGTTGCGCCACAGCAGCACGTCGAGATGCTGGCGGCTTTTCGCCTGCTGACGCCGCAGGCCGGAAATCCAGGCCGCCGCTCCCAAATCCTTGAGCGCCCGCTGCATCGGCTCGACCTTGTTCAGCCGGTTGTAGCGCTCGATGCCGTCCAAACCCTGTTCCCACAGCTTGCCGTAGCGGGCTTCCTGCCAGGCGGGCCCGTGTGGGGCGCGGTAGATGTGCAGGTTCAACGCCAGACGTTCGGCAAGCTCGTCGATAAAGCGGTAGGTTTCGGGGAACAGGTAGCCGGTATCGATCAGCACGACTGGAATATCCGCTTGCTGGGCGACCACCATGTGCAGACAAACCGCCGACTGAGCCCCGAAGCTGGAGGTCAACACCACGCGGCCCGGAAAGCTTTCCAAGGTCCAGCCGACCCGGCGCTCGGCGCTTGCCGAATCCAGCTCGCGGTTCATGGTTTCGAGATCGAACCATGGCTCGATGCCGTCCTCCAGTAATCCAGGTTGTACCACTGCCTGAGTCATCACCTGTCTGCCTTGTCGTTTAGCGGGCGGCCGAAAGGCGCGGTCCGCGTGCTTGTCTTTTGTTCTTCAAGTAAACTAACAACCCGGCGATAAATCCAAAAGGAATTAATATCTATATATTTATGCCAATAGCTTCTTAAATAAGCCCGTTGATGCAACCATTTGCCCAAGAACGCCCGCCCGTTTTCCGACCTCAGATCGTGTCACGCTCCAAGCCGCGCTCCAGCGCTGCCGACGTTCGAGCCGCGCCGGCTTGACCTGACGCCTCGATGACGCCATCACAACCCGCGCTTCCCGCCTCCGCAACGCCGCTTCCTGCGCGTCTGGCCGTCAGCTTGCGCGCCGCCCGGCTGGTTTATGGCGGAATGACGCTGTTCGACGGGCTGAATCTGGAATTGGGCGGTGGCGGTTTCACCTGTCTGCTCGGCCCGAGCGGCATCGGCAAGAGCAGCCTGCTGCGGCTGCTGGCCGGCTTGACACCCCCCGGCGTCAGCGGCGAACTGCGCGGCGGCGACGGCCGGCCGCTCGCCGGTCGGGTCGCTTACATGGCGCAGCAGGATTTACTGCTACCTTGGCTGAACGTTTTGCATAACGTCACCCTCGGCGGCCGGTTGCGCGGCGAAGCCGTGGACCGGTCGCGGGCGCTGGGCTTGCTGGGGCGGGTCGGTTTGGCCGATGCGGTGCTGGCGCGTCCCGACACCTTGTCCGGCGGTATGCGCCAGCGGGTCGCGCTGGCGCGGACTCTGATGGAAGATCGGCCGGTGGTGCTGATGGACGAACCGTTTTCCGGTTTGGACGCCCTGACCCGGTTGCGCCTGCAAGCGCTGGCGGCCGAGCTGCTGGCCGGGAGGACCGTGTTGCTGGTCACCCATGACCCGCTGGAGGCGCTGCGGTTGGGCGAACATATCCTGATCATGAACGGCCGGCCGGCCACGCTGTCGGCGTTGCCCGATTTGCCCGGCACGCCGCCGCGCGAGCCCGGCGAGCCGGCGGTGCAGGCCGCCTACCGCGCCATCCTGCGCCGGCTGGAAGCGGCATGAACGGGTTGGGGCGCGGGCTGGCCACGCTGGCGGGTTTGCTGCTGGTCTGGCAGGCGGTCGTCATGCTCGGCGATTTACCGCCCTACATCCTACCCGATCCGTGGGCGGTGGCGCGCAGCTTGTGGCATCATGGCGGGTCATTGCTCCACCATGCCGGGGTCACCGCCCTGGAAATCGTTCTCGGCATGGTGCTGGGCACGCTGCTGGGCTGCGGCAGCGCGCTGGTTTTGGGTTATTCGCGGCGGGCGCGGCGCTGGTTGCTGCCGGCGCTGGTCGCCTCCCAGGCCATTCCGGTGTTCGCCATCGCGCCGCTGCTGGTGCTGTGGCTGGGTTATGGCATGAGTTCCAAGATCGCCATGGCGATGCTGGTGATTTATTTCCCGGTGACCGCCAATTTCTACGATGGCCTGCGCCACACCCGGCGCGGCTGGCTCGATCTGGCCCGGGTGATGTTGCCGGAACAGCGGCGCTGGGCGGTGCTGCGCCATATCGCCATCCCCGCCGCGCTGCCGGCGCTGGCGTCCGGCTTGCGGGTGGCGGCCGCCGTCGCGCCCATCGGCGCGGTGCTGGGCGAGTGGGTCGGTTCCAGCGCCGGCCTGGGCTATTTGATGCTGCACGCCAACAGCCGGATGCAGGTAGACTTGATGTTCGCCGCCCTATTCGTGCTAGCCGCGCTGGCGGTTGGGCTGTATTTTCTGGTGGATGCCGGCTCGAAACGCTGGTTGCCCTGGCATCGCCCCAGTCCCGAAACCGAAACCGACTGAACGGAAGCGAACACCATGCCGAAGCTGTTACGCGCTTTTCTGCCGTTGCTGGCCCTGCTCGTGCTCACGCCCGCCGCTTGGGCCGGCGAACAACCCGATCCCGCGAAGAAGAAACTGACCGTCATGCTCGACTGGTTCGTGAATCCCGATCACGCGGCGCTGGTGGTCGCTCAGGAAAAGGGTTTCTTCGCCGCCGAGGAGTTGGAAGTCGAACTGCAAACGCCCGCCGACCCCAACGATCCACCCAAACTGGCCGCCGCCGGCAGGGTGGATATCGCCGTCAGCTACCAACCGCAGTTGCTGGTCCACGTCAACGCCGGCCTGCCGATCAAGCGCATCGGCACACTGGTGGCCACGCCATTGAATTCGCTGGTGGTGCTGAAGGACGGGCCGGTGAAAAGCCTAGCCGACCTCAAAGGCCACAAGATCGGTTATTCGGTCGGCGGCTTCGAGGAAGCGCTGCTCAAGTCGATGCTCGCCAAGGCCGGACTGAAAACCGAGGATGTCACGCTGGTCAACGTCAATTTCTCCTTGTCTCCGGCGCTGCTGTCGAAGCAGGTGGATGCGGTGATCGGCGCTTTTCGCAATTTCGAACTGAACCAGCTCGATCTGGCCAAGAAACCCGGCCGGGCGTTTTACCCCGAAGAACAAGGCATCCCGCCCTACGACGAATTGGTGTTGGTGACCAACCGCGACAAATTGACCGACCCCCGGCTGCGGCGCTTTCTGACCGCGCTAGAGCAAGCCACGCTTTATATCCTCAACCACCCGGACGACGCCTGGAAAGCATTTATCAACAAATACAAAAACCTGGACGATGAGCTGAACCGCCGCGCCTGGCGCGATACCCTACCGTACTTGGCGCGGCGGCCGGCGGCGCTCGATGAGGCCGGCTACAAGCGCTTCACCCAGTTCCTCGTCAAGCAGGGCGTGATCCCCGTGGCGCTGCCGGTGTCCAACTACGCGGTACAACTGCCGCTACCGGATTGAGGCCGTTGTTTGGCGCCGGTCCGGCGCCGCGCGGCAGCCACGCGGAAGGAGCATTGAACCACCATGCGTTACCCCGAAAGCTTCGATGTCATCGTCATCGGCGGCGGTCACGCCGGCACCGAGGCGAGCATGGCGGCCGCGCGGCTGGGGGCCAACACCCTGCTGCTGACCCACACCATCGAAACCGTGGGGGCGATGAGCTGCAATCCGGCCATCGGCGGCATCGGCAAAGGCCATCTGGTCAAGGAAATCGACGCGCTCGGCGGGGTGATGGCCCAAGCCGCCGACCGCGCCGGCATCCAGTTTCGCACTCTCAACAGCCGCAAGGGGCCGGCGGTGCGCGCCACCCGCTGCCAGGCCGACCGGCTGCTGTACAAAACGGCGGTGCGGACCCTGGTCGAGAACCAACCCGACCTGCGGGTGTTCCAGCAAGCCGCCACCGACCTGATCGTCGAAGGCGACCACATTGCCGGCGTCGTCACCCAAAGCGGCGTCCGGTTCGCCGCCAGGGCGGTGGTGCTGACCGCCGGCACCTTTCTGGCCGGGCGGATTCACGTCGGCATGGAAAATCACGAAGGCGGCCGGGCCGGCGATCCGCCCGCCAACGCGCTAGCGGCGCGGTTGCGGGAACTGGCGCCGCGGGTCGGCCGGCTCAAGACCGGCACTCCGCCCCGGCTGGACGGGCGCGGCATCGATTTTTCACAACTGGCCGAACAGCCGGGCGATGTACCCTGCCCGGTGTTTTCCTACCTGGGCTCGGTCGCCGAACACCCGCCGCAAGTTTCGTGCTGGATCACCCACACCAGCGAGCGCACCCACGACCTCATCCGCGGCGGCCTGGACCGCTCGCCGCTGTTCGCCGGGGTCATCGAAGGGGTCGGACCGCGCTATTGCCCGTCCATCGAAGACAAGATTCACCGCTTC
>DPWB01000391.1:9473-11826 GCA_003527885.1 Candidatus Competibacteraceae bacterium | reverse complement strand
GATGCGCCAGCCGGTCATCGAATACGCTTTGGAAACGCCGTTTAAAACGATGGTGCGGTCGTAAAGATCAGGGCAGACGTTGAGGATGTTGCAGAATTTCTCGCCGGTCCACTGGATATGTTCGTACATGTCGTCGGTGGCGATATAAACTTGCGGATGCCGGCGCAGCACCTCGCCCAGCGCCGTCAGTTCCGCCGCGTTGTAGGCTACGCCGGTCGGGTTGGACGGGCTGTTGATCACCAACAATTTGGTGCGCGCCGTGATCGCGGCTTCCAACTGTTGCGCGGTGATCTTGAAATGCTGGTCGATGCCGGCGTCGATGATGACCGGTTTGCCATCCGCCAGCAGCACCATGTCCGGGTAGGAAACCCAGTACGGCGCGGGGATGATCGCCTCATCGCCGCTGTCGAGCAGCGCTTGCGCCAAGTTGTAAAAACTCTGCTTGCCGCCGACCGACACCAAAATCTGTTTCGGCTCATACGTCAAACCGTTGTCGCGCTGGAATTTGGCGATGATCGCTTTCTTTAAGCCAGCCGTGCCGTCCACCGGCGTATATTTGGTGAAACCGGCGTGGATCGCCTTGATTGCGGCTTCTTTGATGAAATCGGGCGTGTCGAAATCCGGCTCGCCCGCGCCCAGGCCGATCACGTCCTTGCCGGCGGCTTTGAGTTCGTTGGCCTTGGCGGTGACGGCCAAGGTGGGAGACGGCTTGATGCGCTGGACGCGCTCGGAAAGAGGGGTACTCACAGCGGCTCCTGAAAATTGACCGAAAGGTTGAACACCGGGATTGAAGAGGCTGTCGGATAATACTGAAAATTCACGTCCTGACCAATTCTCATGCCCGCTCAAAAAACATTTACCCTCCGCGCCCGCTTCCAGCCCGCCGGCGATCAACCGGACGCGATCCGCTCTCTGGTCGCTGGGCTGGGCGACGGTCTGGCCCATCAGACGTTGCTCGGCGTCACCGGCAGTGGCAAGACTTTCAACGTCGCCAACGTCATCGCCGCCGTGCAACGCCCGGCGCTGGTGCTCGCGCCCAACAAGACCTTGGCGGCGCAGCTCTACGGCGAGATGAAGGAGTTTTTTCCGGAAAACGCGGTGGAGTATTTCGTCTCCTATTACGACTATTACCAGCCGGAAGCCTACGTGCCCTCGTCGGACACCTACATCGAAAAGGACGCCTCGATCAACGAGCACGTCGAGCAGATGCGCCTGTCGGCGACCAAGGCGATCCTGGAGCGGCCCGACACCATCATCGTCGCTACGGTCTCGGCGATTTACGGCTTGGGCGATCCCGAATCGTACATGAAGATGCTGCTGCATCTGGTGCGGGGCGAGAAGGTGGACCAGCGCGCCATCCTGCGCCGGCTGGCGGATTTGCAGTACACCCGCAACGACCTGGAACTGGCGCGCGGCACTTTCCGGGTGCGGGGCGAGGTGATCGATATCCACCCCGCCGAATCCGACACCGAGGCGGTGCGGGTGGAACTGTTCGACGACGAAATCGAATCGCTCAGCCTGTTCGATCCGCTGACCGGCAAAGTGACCCGCAAAACGCCGCGCTATACGGTCTATCCCAAAACCCACTACGTCACCCCGCGCGAGCAGTTGTTGCGGGCGGTCGATCAGGTCAAGGACGAATTGCAGGATCGGCTGAACCACCTGAACGCCGCCAACAAGCTGCTGGAAGCGCAACGCTTGGAGCAGCGCACCCGCTACGACATCGAGATGATGCTGGAGTTGGGCTATTGCAGCGGCATCGAAAACTACTCCCGCTATTTATCGGGCCGCGAAGCGGGCGAGCCCCCGCCGACCTTGCTCGATTACCTGCCGCCTGACGCGCTGATTTTCATCGACGAAAGCCATGTGACCGTGCCGCAGTTGGGCGGCATGTACCGGGGCGACCGCTCGCGCAAGGAAACGCTGGTCGAATACGGCTTCCGGTTGCCGTCGGCCCTGGACAACCGGCCGTTGCGCTTCGACGAGTTCGAGCGCTTGAGCGGCCAGACCATCTTCATTTCCGCCACGCCCGGCCCGTTCGAGCTGGAGCGTTCCGGCAGCGCGGTGGTGGAGCAGGTGGTGCGCCCGACCGGCTTGGTCGACCCTGAGGTTGAAGTCCGACCGGCCTTGCATCAGGTGGACGATCTGCTGGGCGAAATCCGCGAGCGGGTGATTCTCAAGGAACGGGTGCTGGTCACTACGCTGACCAAGCGGATGGCGGAGGATTTGACCGAATATCTGGCGGAAAACGGGGTGAAGGTGCGCTATCTGCACGCCGACATCGAGACGGTGGAGCGGGTCGAGATCATCCGCGATCTGCGCTTGGGCCAGTTCGACGTGCTGGTCGGCATCA
>DPWB01000391.1:0-9144 GCA_003527885.1 Candidatus Competibacteraceae bacterium | reverse complement strand
GACGTGCTGGTCGGCATCAACCTGTTGCGGGAAGGGCTGGATTTGCCGGAGGTGTCGCTGGTGGCGATTCTGGACGCCGACAAGGAAGGTTTCCTGCGCTCCGACCGCTCCTTGATTCAGACCGTGGGCCGGGCTGCCCGCAACCTGCGCGGCAAGGCGATTTTGTACGCCGATCACGTCACCGGCTCGATGCGCCGGGCGCTGGACGAAACCGAGCGCCGCCGCGCCAAGCAGCAAGCGTACAACCAAGCGCACGGCATCACCCCGCGCGGCATCGAAAAGGCGGTGGCCGACATCATGGAAGGGGCGTACTCGCATCCCGGCGCGCCGCTGCCGGCCACGCAATACGCCAAGGTGGCGGAGGAAGCGGCGGCTTACGCCCGCGAAACGCCGGCTTTGTTGATGAAGAGAATCAAGAAGCTGGAGCAGGAGATGTACCGCCACGCCCGCGATTTGGAATTCGAGCAAGCCGCCAAGCTGCGGGATGAAATTCAGCGGATTCGGGAGTTTGGGTTGGGGATGCTGGGGGCCAAGGTCGGATGAAGGCGGCTCGCCAAACCACGCCGTCTCGAAAAAGCTATGCCGCAACGCATTGTATAAGCCTTGACCGACTACTACTTACCCAGAGCGCAAGGGAAGCACGCATCAAACGCTGATAAGAATGTCGAACTCCTTTTTTGATGGCCCGATCCTGAATTCTCCCTACGAGCGCCCGACCCGACATTGGGAACTGGACGATGCGGGTCAACCCACCGAGCAAATCATCGAAACCCGCCGGCGCGCTCAGTTCATCACGCCGATTCCGAAACCGAAGAAGCGTAAACAGGTCGCCACGCAGCAAAGCCTTGTCTTCGACGAGGGCCGAGGACTTTCGACGAAGGCGCAGCAATACGATCCCACGTCAATCATCAATGAAGTGCGCGCTCATGTGGAGACTTGGCGCGCCTTGCCGAACCCCCAGCAGTGGCAGGTCACGCCGGAAACCGCGCGCTTGCTCCAACACTGGCGCTCGCGCGATTTCAGCGACATCCGGCCATTTTTTTGCCAAGTGGAAGCGGTGGAAACGGCGATTTGGCTGAGCGAAGTCGCACCCCAATTCCAGAAAGGCAAGCGTCTGCTCGACTCTCTGACGGCCGCCAACAAAGACGCCAACCCGGAATTGATGCGCCTAGCGCTCAAGCTCGCCACCGGCGCGGGCAAGACGACGGTGATGGCCATGCTGATCGCCTGGCAAACCCTCAACGCCGTGCGACGCCCGGCGAGCAAGCACTTCACGCGCGGCTTTCTGGTTTGCGCCCCTGGCCTGACCATCAAGGACCGGCTGCGCGTCCTGCAACCCAACGACCCGGATAGCTATTACCGAGATCGTGAGTTGGTGCCCGGCGATCTGTTCGGCGAGTTGAGCCGCGCCAAGATCGTGATCACCAATTACCATGCCTTCCGGTTGCGCGCGCGTACCGATCTGTCCAAGGGTGGCCGACGGCTGCTCCAGGGGCGCACCGGTACCGAGCCGAAAACGCTGGAAACCGAAGGCCAGATGATCCAGCGCGTCATGCCGGATTTGATGGGCATGAAGGGCGTTTTCGTCATCAACGATGAAGCGCACCACTGCTATCGGGAGAAACCCCGCGACGCCGACGAGGAAGACCTGAAAGGCGACGACAGGAGGGAAGCCGAGAAAAACAATGAAGCCGCCCGGCTGTGGATTTCCGGCCTGGAGATCGTCAAGCGCAAGCTCGGCATCAACCGCATCATGGACCTGTCGGCGACCCCGTTTTTCTTGCGCGGCTCGGGCTATGCCGAAGGCACCTTGTTCCCTTGGACGGTGAGCGATTTTTCGCTGATGGACGCCATCGAATGCGGCATCGTCAAGCTGCCGCGCGTGCCGGTGGCGGAAAACATCCCCGGCGACGAGCTGCCGGTTTTCCGCAATCTGTGGGAGAACATCCGTAAGGACATGCCGAAAAAGGGACGCAGTTCCAAGCAAGACCTCGACCCCCTGAGGCTACCCACGCGCCTGCAGACGGCTTTGCAGGCGCTTTACGGCCACTACGAAAAAACCTTCAGGCTCTGGGAGGCGCACGGGATCAAAGTGCCCCCTTGCTTTATCGTGGTGTGCCAGAACACGGCGATCTCCAAGCTGATCTACGATTATATTTCCGGCTTCCACCGCCAGAACGAGGACGGTACTTCGACGCTGGAGAACGGCCGGCTCGCGCTATTCCGCAATTTTGACGAGACGACCGGCAACCCGCTGCCGCGACCTAATACGCTGCTTATCGACAGCGAGCAACTGGAAGCGGGGGATGCTCTCGACGACAACTTTCGCCGCATGGCCGCCGACGAAATCGAACGGTTTCGCCGCGAGATCGTCGAGCGTGGCGGCGATCCCCGTGCCGGCGACCAGATCACCGATCAGGAACTGTTGCGCGAGGTGATGAACACCGTCGGCAAGGCCGGACAGTTGGGCGGTTCGATTCGCTGCGTGGTGTCGGTGTCGATGCTGACCGAGGGCTGGGACGCGAACACGGTCACCCATGTTCTGGGCGTCCGGGCTTTCGGCACCCAACTGCTGTGCGAGCAGGTGATCGGCCGGGCGCTGCGGCGGCAGTCCTACGAATTCAACGGCGAGGGGCGGTTCACCGTCGAATACGCCGATGTGTTCGGCATCCCCTTTGATTTCACCGCCAAGCCGGTCGTCGCGCCGTCGCAACCGCCGCGCGAGACGGTGCTGGTCAAGGCCGTTCGGCCGGATCGCGACCCGCTGGAAATCGTTTTCCCGCGCGTCGTGGGCTATCGGGTCGAGTTGCCGGAGGAACAACTGACCGCTCGCTTTACCGAGGATTCCGTGCTGGTGCTCAGCCCGGATTTGGTGGGCCCGTCGATTACCCGCACCGCCGGTATCATCGGCGAAAGCGCGGATATGACCCTCCGGCATCTGGACGACCCGCGACCTTCGACGCTGGTCTTCCGGCTCACCCAACGGTTGCTCTACACCCATTGGCGCGATCCCGGCGAGGAACCCAAACTGCATCTGTTCGGCCAACTCAAGCGCATCACCAAACAATGGCTCGACGGCTATCTGCAATGCAAGGGGGATACCTATCCCGCGCTACTGAAGTATCAAGAACTGGCCGATATGGCCTGTAACAGGATCACTGCCGCCATCACCGGCCAGTTTGTGGGATCGCGCCCGATCAAAGCGCTACTCGATCCTTACAATCCCGTCGGATCGACGCGGCATGTGCGCTTTAACACCTCAAAAGCCAGCCGCTGGGAAACGAGTTCCAGGCATTGCCACCTCAACTGGGTGGTGCTCGACAGCGATTGGGAAGCGGAATTCTGCCGGGTCGCCGAGTCGCATCCCCAGGTGCGGGCCTACGTCAAGAACCACGGTCTGGGCTTCGAGGTGCCTTATCGCTACGGCTCGGAAACCCGCAAATATCTGCCCGATTTCATCGTGCTGGTGGACGACGGCCACGGCCCGGAAGATCTGCTG
The DNA here is from genome assembly GCA_003527885.1 of Candidatus Competibacteraceae bacterium. GTDB lineage: Bacteria > Pseudomonadota > Gammaproteobacteria > Competibacterales > Competibacteraceae > Competibacter_A. Next base: position 5,645 of record DPWB01000391.1, on the reverse strand, counting down.
CATCTGGTGGTCGAGATCAAAGGCTACCGGCGCGAGGACGCCAAACAAAAGAAATTGACCATGAACACTTACTGGGCGCCGGGCGTGAACTACCTTGGCGTTTACGGTCGCTGGGCGTTCGCCGAGTTTGGCGATGTGTTCCAGATGCAGGACGACTTCGCCAAAAAGGTCGAAAGCGAGTTCGCCAATATGATCGACAGATGTCTGACCGAGCGGGCGGCGCGTTAGATCCGCACGAGCATTTATCTCGTGTATATTTTTAGTGTTTAACAAACACGGGAATTCCCGATGAACAGAAATATCACGTTTTCCGCCGACGAGACTTTGATCGAAGAAGCCCGTGAGGCCGCGCAAGCGGATAACACCACACTCAACGAACAATTCCGCTTATGGCTGGAAAGCTATGCCCGTAAACGGCAAGCCGAAAAGGCCATGGAAACCATTGAGCGAATTCGGGAGTATGCGAGTTCGGGCGGCCGCAAGTTTACCCGCGAGGAAATGAATGAGCGACGTTGATTTTCTCGATTCCAACATATTGCTCTATACGCTGGACGGGGCTAACCCCGCGAAGCAGGGGGTTGCAAGCCGCTTGGTGAAGCAAGCTCATCTGCAAGGTACGGGGGTCATCAGCTTCCAGGTCGTACAAGAAACATTGCAGGTGATCAGCCGCAAGTTTCAAGTCGCCGTCCGCCCCGAGGACCGCCAAATTTTTCTGCGCAATGTACTGGTTCCGCTCTGGCGCATCATGCCCAGCCCGGCGCTGTACGGCCGCGCGCTGGAACTGCAAGAGCGTTACCGGTACAGCTTCTACGACAGCCTGATCCTGGCAGCCGCTCTGGAATCGGGTTGCACGCGCGTGCTTTCCGAAGACCTCCAAGACGGCCAGCGGATCGAAGGCTTAACCATCGAAAACCCGTTCAAGGACTGAGAAAACGGCATGGCCAAATCAAGCTCCTCCAAAACGGTCGTGGACTTCACGCACGACGCCAAGCGCAAGAACATCCCCGCCGCCGAGCAGCAGTCCATCGTCCAGCAAGAAATCGAGAGCCCGCGAAAAGTGCGCTACTCGCGCAACACTGACCTCGATCCCCAGTTGGTCTGGCGCGGCAAGGACGAACAGGATTGGAGCGATTTGGTGGCCCCCGCACCGCTGCTGTACATCCAGGAGAAGGTTTATCCCAAGGCGTTGATCGGCGATCTGTTGCGCCAATCCCAGAAAACCGCTGAAACCCAATTTGATCTTTTCGCCGACTTCAACGGCATCCCGCACGACGTGGACAAGACCGAGTTTTACCAGCATGACCAGAACTGGTCGAACCGGATGATTCTCGGCGATTCCCTCCAGGTGATGGCCAGCTTGGCCGAGCGCGAGGGGTTGCGCGGCAAAGTGCAGTGCATTTACCTCGATCCGCCCTACGGCATCAAATTCAACAGCAACTTTCAGTGGTCAACGACCAGCCGCGACGTGAAAGATGGCAACGCCGATCACATCACCCGCGAGCCTGAACAGGTCAAAGCCTTCCGCAGATCAGGTCTATGCGCTGGCGCGTGATTCATCTGGCGTGAGTTGGAGAATGACCAAGGCTCAGAAAGCTGATTCATCAACACTTCCTGACAGCGCGCGCGTGTTCCGTCCAGATAACCTAACAAGCTCACGGCCAGCAGGCGAAGCAGATGTGCAAAGATTCAACTTCCGTGGCCAGACGTTCACACCGGGAAAAGGAACCTTTAAGACTGAGTTAACGGGCCTGACTCGCTTGGCCAAAGCTGACCGGCTTTGGCCTACCTCACAAGGTACAGTTCAATATGTGAGATTCCTCGACGATTTCCCAGTCATCCCTTTTTCCAATGTATGGACAGACACAGGCACAGGTTCTTTCACCGAAGACAAAATCTATGTCGTTCAAACCAACACGAAGGTCATTGAACGTTGCCTCCTCATGACCACCGACCCCGGCGACCTCGTACTTGACCCGACCTGCGGTTCTGGCACCACGGCGTATGTCGCCGAGCAATGGGGCCGTCGCTGGATCACCATTGACACCTCCCGTGTCGCGCTGGCGCTGGCCCGCGCCCGCCTCATGGGCGCGCGCTATCCCGCTTACCTGCTAGCCGATTCCCGCGAAGGCCAGATCAAAGAAGCCGAAATCACCCGCACCACACCCAGCACGCAACCGGCGCAGGGCAACATCCGCCACGGCTTTGTCTACGAGCGGGTGCCGCACATCACCCTCAAATCCATCGCCAATAACGCCGAAATTGATGTCATCTGGGAGAAATGGCAGGCGAAGCTGGAGCCGTTGCGCGAACAATTGAATACCGCGTTAAACCAGACTTGGCAAGAGTGGGAGATTCCGCGCAGCACCGATGACTCGTGGCCGGATGCGGCCAAAAAACTGCACGCCGACTGGTGGCAGGCCCGCATCGCCCGGCAGCAGGAAATCGACAAATCCATCGCCGCCAAAGCCGAGTTTGAAACTCTCTACGACAAGCCCTACGCCGACTCGAAGAAGGTCCGCGTCGCTGGCCCGTTCACGGTGGAAAGCCTCAGCCCCCACCGCGTGCTGGGCGTGGATGAAAACGGCCGATGGATCGACCCTCTGAAGGAAAACACCGCCGACTACCAAGCCAAACAATCCTTCCCCCAGATGGTTCTGGAAAACCTCAAGGCCGCCGGCGTGCAACAGGCGCACAAAGAAGACCGCATCGCCTTTACCGCCCTCACGCCCTGGCCCGGTGATCGGGTTTGCGCCGAAGGTCGCTACCGCGAAGGCGAGACCGAAAAGCGCGCCGCCCTCTTCATCGGCCCGGAATTTGGCACCGTGCAGCGCATCGATCTGGTCGCCGCCGCCCGCGAGGCTGGGGATGCCGGATTCGACGTGCTCATCGCCTGCGCCTTCAATTACGAGGCGCATACCACCGAATTCAGCAAACTGGGCCGCATCCCCGTGCTCAAGGCCCGCATGAACGCCGACCTGCACATGGCCGAGGATTTGAAAAACACCGGCAAAGGGAACCTGTTCGTCATCTTCGGCGAACCGGACATCGCCCTCCTGCCGGAGCCAGACGGCCAGCTACGGGTGAAAGTCAACGGCGTGGATGTGTTCAAACCCCAGACCGGCGAAGTTGTCAGCGACGGTCCTGACGGCATCGCCTGCTGGTTCATCGACACCGACTACAACGAAGAAAGCTTCTTCGTCCGTCACGCCTATTTTCTCGGCGCGAACGACCCCTATTCCGCCCTGAAGACAACACTGAAAGCCGAGATCAACGCCGAGGCCTAGGCCACGCTGAACAGCGACACCTCCCGCCCGTTCGAGAAACCAAAAAGCGGCAGGATCGCGGTCAAGGTCATCAATCACCTGGGCGATGAAGTCATGAAGGTGTTCAAGGTGTAAATCATGGAATTTCGCATTGCCGACACCTTCACCGCCAGCCTCGCCAACTTGACCGGCGAAGAGCAGAAAGCCGTCAAGACCACGGCGTTCGACCTCCAGATAAACCCCGCCAACCCCGGCCTGAGCTTCCACAAACTCGACCGGGCGAAGGATAAAAACTTCTGGTCGGTGCGGGTCAGCCAAGACCTCCGGCTGATCGTTCACAGGAGCGAGCACAGCCTCTTGCTCTGTTACGTCGGCCACCATGACCGGGCTTATGAATGGGCGGAACGACGCAAGCTGGAAACGCATCCCACCACAGGGGCCGCCCAACTGATCGAAATCCGACAAACCGTGCGGGAGATCGTGGCCCCGGTTTATGGCCCGACCGGTTTGCCTCCATCAAAGCCAACCCCAGCCGCCAAACCGTTGTTTGCCGGGTATGGCGACGACGAACTGCTAGGCTGGGGAGTTCCGCCCGAATGGCTCGAAACCATCAAGCAAGCCACTGAAGATACGCTGCTGGCTTTGGCGGACCATTTGCCGGCGGAGGCGGCTGAAGCCTTGCTCGAACTGGCAACCGGCGGTCAACCCCGACGGCCAACACTGCCGATCACCACAACGAATCCGTTCGATCACCCCGACGCGCAGCGCCGGTTCCGGGTGATGGGTAACGTGGAGGAATTACAGCGAGCGCTCGACTACCCGTGGGAAAAATGGACGATCTTTCTGCATCCCGACCAGCGGCAATGGGTCGAACGGGATTTCAACGGCCCGGCGCGGGTCTCCGGTTCGGCGGGAACCGGCAAAACTATCGTCGCCTTGCACCGGGCCGCCTATCTGGCGCGCGCCCATGCGGATGCGCGCGTGTTGCTGACCACATTCTCGGACACGCTGGCTAACGCGCTGCACGGCAAGCTCAAACGGTTGCTCGGCAACGAACCCCGCTTGGCCGAGCGCATCGATGTCCACTCGCTGGACGCCATCGGGTTGCGGCTTTATAAGGCGCGCCTCGGCCCCGCTGTCATTGCGGGTCGCGATGTCATCCGCCAGTTGCTGGATGAAGCGGCCCAAGCGGTCAACGGTCATAAATTCGGGTTGCATTTCCTACTTGCCGAATGGGAGCAGGTGGTCGATGCTTGGCAATTGGAAACCTGGGAAGGCTATCGCGATGTCGCGCGCCTGGGCCGGAAAACGCGGCTCCCTGAAGCCCAGCGCGCCGTATTGTGGGCCATCTTCGAACGAGTGCGCGCGGCGTTGCAGGCGCGCGGGCTAATAACGCAAGCCGAGCTTTTCACCGAGCTGGCCGTTGCGATCACCCGCAGTAACAAGACGATCTTCGACTTTGCGGTGGTTGATGAAGCCCAGGACATCGGCGTCGCTCATCTGCGGTTTTTAGCCGTGCTGGGCGGCGGGCGACCGGATGCGCTCTTCTTCGCCGGCGACCTGGGACAACGCATCTTTCAGCAGCCTTTCTCCTGGAAAGCGCTCGGCGTGGACATCCGAGGGCGCGCGCGGACCCTGCGCGTCAATTACCGGACGTCGCATCAAATCCGCTCTCGGGCGGACCGACTGCTCGACCCGGTGGTCACTGACGTCGATGGCAACGACGAGAAGCGCGGCGATACGGTTTCCGCGTTTAACGGCCCGCCGCCCACGGTGCGCACGTTGAACGGCGAGCGCGAAGAAATCGAGCAGGTTGCCGGATGGATAGCCCAACGAATCGACGCGGGCGTACTTCCGCACGAGTTGGGCGTCTTCGTTCGGTCGGCGTCGCAAATGGAGCGCGCCAAAGCGGCTGTAAAAACTGCGGGACTCTCGTTCGAAATCCTTGATGGGCACACCGTTGAAGCTCAAAGCGGACAGGTCTCGATCAGCACGATGCACCTCGCCAAAGGCTTGGAATTCCGCGCCGTGGTCGTGATGGCGTGCGACGACGAGGTTATCCCTTTGCAGGAACGCATCGAAACTGTTGGCGATGATGCCGATTTGCGGGAGGTTTACGACACCGAACGCCATTTGCTTTACGTGGCCTGCACGCGGGCAAGGGATGACCTGCTAGGGCGTGTTCACACTAATTAGGGAGCGTGATATTCTCCGGCCATGGAACTCACCGAAGCCCAATACCGCCTGATTGAAGACTGTCTGCCGCGCCAGCGCCGGAATGTCAGCCTCACCAACTTGCAAGTTCTTAACGCCATCCTGTACCTGTCTCTTATACACATCTCCGAGCCCACGAGACCGTACTAGATCTCGTATGCCGTCTTC
>DPWB01000017.1:6394-6620 GCA_003527885.1 Candidatus Competibacteraceae bacterium | reverse complement strand
AAAGCGGCGTGGTCAGCGCTACCCCGGAATTTCTGGAAGGAATCCGTGAACTGTGTGATCGGCACCGGGCCTTGTTGATTTTCGACGAAGTACAAACTGGCAACGGCCGCACCGGCCATCTCTACGCCTATATGGGCTACGGCGTCACGCCCGATATCTTGACCACGGCCAAAGGGCTGGGCGGCGGGTTCCCGATCAGCGCCATGCTGACCACATCGACCATCGC
>DPWB01000017.1:5416-6156 GCA_003527885.1 Candidatus Competibacteraceae bacterium | reverse complement strand
TGCGCGGTCGCGGGAGCGGCGCTGGAACTGCTCGGCGATCCCGGATTGTTGGCCGGCGTGCGTCGCAAACACGAGCTCGTAATGACCGGTTTACGTCAAATCAACCAGCGGTTCGGCCTGTTCCGGGAGCTGCGCGGCAAAGGCTTGTTGCTCGGCTGCGAGCTGACTGAACCTTGGCGCGGCCGCAGCCGCGATTTCGTCAAGGCCGCGCTGGAACAAGGTTTGCTGGTGTTGGTGGCGGGACCGGACGTGATCCGGCTAGCGCCTTCCTTGATCATTCCCGACGAGTTGATCGAGGAAGGCTTGCGCCGCTTCGAGCGGGCCATTGCTCGACTTTCGACCAACAGTGTCCCGGCAGGTGAGGAGTTGACCCATGCGCGATAAAGCGGAACCGGTACAAATCCAATGTCCGAGGTGCCGCTACACTTCGATCATCTACATCCCCATCGAAGAGATGCCGAATTGTCCCAAGTGCGGCGCTCGCATGGTCATCCGCGAATTGCTGGACGAAGGAAAATCGACTTGAGCCGCGACCCAGGCTTCATGCGCTGGACCTAAATTTGCATGTCACAAAGACGTTTCGGTTGGCTGGTCCGCCGGAACGTCACTTAATAGATTGTTCCAAACTTTACAACACAGGGAATTTATCGTATGAAAAATCGACTGATGGCGCTTGCCGCGCTGGCCTTGCTCAGCTTGCCCTGGTCGTCGTCCTGCTGGGCCGGCAAACTGGAACAAAT
>DPWB01000017.1:2875-5256 GCA_003527885.1 Candidatus Competibacteraceae bacterium | reverse complement strand
ACTGGAACAAATCAAGAAAGACGGCCTGCGCGTCTGCCTGGAACCCGGTTATATGCCGTTCATCATGCTTGACAAGCAAGGAAAAATCGTCGGCTTTGACCCCGACTTGGCCGAACTCACCGCCAAGGAGTTGGGCGCCCCCAAGTTAGAACTGATCAATACCCCTTGGAATGACATTATCCCGACGCTGATCGCTGACAAGTGCGACATCATCATGAGCGGCATGAGCATCACCGAGGAGCGTCGCCAAAAAATCGACTTCAGCAACGCTTATATCGTGATCGGCCAGACGGTGCTACTTCGTAAGGACCTGGAAGACCGGATAAAATCTTACGGTGATTTGAATGATCCAAAATATAAAGTCGCTTCAAAACAAGGCACTACCGGCGAAGCTGCGGTTAAGACCCATATACCGAAAGCCCAATATCTGGCTTTTAAAACCGAACAGGAGGGCGTAACAGAAGTGCTTGGCGGTAAAATTGACGCGTTTATCTACGATTCGCCCTCCAACGCGGTGGCCGTCGGGCAACGCGGTGAAGGCAAGCTGGTCCTCCTGGATTCACCGTTCACTTTCGAGCCTATCGGCTGGGCGATACGCAAGGGTGACCCGGAATTCCTGAACTGGCTAAATACCTTCATCAGAAAAATTGATAAAGACGGGACTAAACACACCATCTACCGAAAGTGGTTCAAGTCCGCGGGCTGGCTGAAAAACATTCAATAACCGCCTCATCGGAATAGTGTTTTTCCCAGCGCTCCAAAACGGTTGGCCGAGTGCGGAACGGCGGGGCTAAGGAGATGGACTGCCAGCGGCCCCGTCATTTCGAGCGCTGGCAGTCCTCTGGCAAAAAGGTTGGATGAGCGACAACCGCCTTGATACCCGCTGTTCGGACAACCACAAGTCACGACTGACTTCATGCAAAAAAATAATTTGTAATACTATTATTTGGACGGCACCGATTACCTCCCCGGAGCTTTGCCTCACTGGCCTCTGGCTTTCACTTACCGTATAAGGAGCACTCCTGCATGAAAAAGCTTTTGGTCGCGCTCGCCGCACTCAGCGTGTTCGTATTGAGCGGAACCCCCGCCTGGGCCGGCAAACTGGAACAAATCAAGAAAGACGGTCTGCGGGTTTGTACGGAGCCGGCGTACATGCCGTTCGAAATGACCGACAAGCGCGGCCAAATCATCGGTTTCGACCCCGACTTAGCCGCGTTGATGTCCAAGGAACTGGGCGCGGCGAAGCTGGAGCTGATCAGCACCGCCTGGGACGGCATCATCCCGGCGCTGATCACCGACAAGTGCGACATCATCATGAGCGGTATGACCATCACCGACGAGCGCAAGGAAAAGGTCAGTTTCACCGATCCCTACATGCTGATCGGCCAGACCGTTTTAGTGCGCAAGGACTTGGCCGAAAAGGTCAAGTCCTACCGGGACCTCAACAAGCCCGACTACAAGGTCGCCTCCAAACTCGGCACCACCGGGGAGATCGCCGCCAAGAAGTACATTCCCAAGGCCAAATATTTCTCCTACGAAACCGAAGCGGAAGCGGTGATGGAAACGGTCAACGGCAAGGTTGACGCCTTCATCTACGACGCCCCCTACAATCTGGTCGCCAACGCCCAGCGCGGCGAGGGAAAACTGGTCTTTCTCGATAAACCTTTCACGGACGAACCGATCGGGTGGGCCATCGCCAAAGGCGATCCAGAATTTCTGGAAGCGATCAACGGCTTCCTCGCCAAGATCAAGAAAGAAGGCGCTCACGAAAAACTGTATCAGAAGTGGTTTAAAAAGACCGACTGGCTGAAAGACGTGCAATAGCCGTGCCCCTGCAACGACCTTCCGTCCAGTGGCCTTGGCACGGGCTGCTGGCGCTGATCCTGCTGGGTTTGGCCGCCGGGCTGTGGGTGGCGACCAAGCGCGTCAATTACGAATGGCGCTGGGAGCGGGTGCCGCAGTATTTTTTCTATCAGGAGGAGGACGCGCAATCCGCGCCGGTCGGCGGTCAAGTCCGCAAAATCAGCGCCGATGGCGCCGACAGCCGGGTGGAAATCGCGCCGGCCGATGGCGGTCAGCCCGTCTCGATGGTGGTCGAAACCGATACCCTCAAGGTTAAAGCCGGCGATTCTGTCGCCGAGGGCGACGAGGTCGGCGCGCGGCGACATTGGAAAATCGGCCCGCTGACCCAGGGCTTGTGGGTCACCATCTGGATTTCCTTCATCTCCGGCTTCATCGGCCTGATCATCGGTCTGGTCACCGGCTTGTGCCGGCTGTCGCCCAACCCGACCTTGCGCGGTCTGGCGGTATTTTACATCGAGCTGATCCGTGGTACCCCGCTCTTGGTGCAGATTTTCATTTTCTATTTCTTCATCGGCACG
>DPWB01000017.1:0-2651 GCA_003527885.1 Candidatus Competibacteraceae bacterium | reverse complement strand
TTCTATTTCTTCATCGGCACGGTGTTGAACCTGGATCGGATTGTGGCTGGCGTGGGAGCCTTGGCGCTGTTCGTCGGCGCCTATACCGCCGAGATCATCCGGGCCGGCATCCAGTCTATCGCCAGGGGTCAGACCGAGGCGGCCCGCTCGCTGGGCATGACCGCCACGCAAACCATGACCCACATCGTGCTGCCGCAAGCCCTCAAGCGGGTACTGCCGCCGCTGGCCGGACAATTCATCAGCCTGATCAAGGACTCCTCGCTGGTCTCGGTCATCGCCATCACCGATCTGACCAAGAGCGGCCGCGAGATCATCACCTCCAGTTTCGCCACCTTCGAAATCTGGTTCACGGTCGCCCTGCTATATCTGGTGGTCACCTCGCTGCTGTCGCAGTTGCTGTTCTGGCTGGAACGGAGGTTCGCCCGCAGTGATTGAAGTCCACAATCTGGTCAAGGTGTTCGAGGGTCGCGGCAAGCCGGTGCGCGCGGTGGACCATGTGTCCACCCGGATCGGCAAGGGCGAGGTGGTGGTCATCATCGGCCCGTCCGGCTCGGGCAAGTCCACGTTCCTGCGCTGCCTCAACGGCCTGGAAGCCTTCGACGACGGTCAGGTGATCATCGACGGGGTGGATTTGGGCGACAGCAAAACCAACATCAATACGGTGCGCCGCGAAGTCGGCATGGTGTTCCAGCATTTCAACCTGTTCCCGCACAAGACCGTGCTGGACAATGTGACCTTGGCCCAGCGGGTGGTCCGCAAACGAAAAACCGCCGAAGCCGAGGATAAAGCGATGGCGCTGTTGACCAAGGTCGGCATCGCCGAAAAGGCGCACGAGTACCCTTCCCGCTTGTCGGGCGGCCAACAGCAGCGGGTCGCCATCGCCCGCGCCCTGGCGATGGACCCCAAGGTGATGCTCTTCGACGAACCGACCAGCGCGCTCGACCCGGAAATGGTCGGCGAGGTGCTGGAGGTGATGCAGCAATTGGCGCGAGAAGGAATGACCATGGCGGTGGTGACCCACGAGATGGGCTTCGCCCGCGAAGTCGCGCACCGGGTCATGTTCATGGACGCCGGCAAGATTTTGGAAGACGCGCCACCGGCCGAATTTTTCACCGCCCCCAAGGAAGCCCGAGCGCGAGTCTTCTTGAAACAGGTCTTATGATTTCTCGGGTTTTCGCGATGCCAGCGCTTCAGCTATAGCTGTAGGAATAGTGGATGATGTCCGGGTTCTGCCCGGAAATCGCCTGCCCCAGGCAAATGGCGCCGCGATCCTGAAGCGTGAATTCCTCGCGGCGCACAAAGAAACGGGCTCCGTTTTCCAGCGCCAGATAGGTACCGTTGGTGCTGTGGTCGATCAAGATGAACTTGCCTTGCCGGAACTCGATATCGGCGTGGCTGCGCGAAACCAGCTCTCGATCCACCACCAATTCGTTCATGCCGCCGCGCCCCATGCGGAAAAGCTGGGAACTTGGCGCCACTTCGATCCTGCGGCCCCGATAGTCCAGGATCAAACGCCGCAACAGCAAGTTGCGGAGCTCTTCCTGTTGGTCGACGTTGAAAAGCTGGGTCAGGCTGGCGCTTTCCTCTTGCCAGAGGATCTCGCAGATTTCCATTTCATCCTGTTTGCCCCGAACCTTCACGCAACCGAGGCTGCGGATCATTTGCGTCCAGTCGTCCGACAACAGGCCCGCCGTCTTGCGCGTGGTGATGATCTGATCGGCCTTGGCCTGCGACACCATCCGGGCGGCGATATTCACCGCGTCACCGAACAGATCCCCCTGTTCGACCAAGACGGGTCCGTCGTGCAAGCCGATCTTGACCGCGATATTCAAGTCCCGCAACACGGGATCGGCCTTCAGCGTCGCGTGCATGTCGCAGGCGGCGCTCACGCCCCCTTCCGGGTTCGGAAAGCGGCTCATGATTTCATCGCCGATAGTTTTGACAACCTTGCCATCGAACTCGGCCGTCCTGGCCGAGAGCAGTTCCAACACCCGGCTTTCGATTTGCCGCGCCCGCCGATCACCGTACTGCTCGAACAACCGGGTACTGCCGCAGATATCGGCGAACAGCACGGTGGCCGATACCTGTTCGCCCGATGTGGGCCGGTCTCCCGGCGTGGTCAGGCCGCTCAGCTTTTGTAGCATGTTCTGAGCCCCCAAGTTCGGATGTCAGACGGGACTATACCCGCGAGCACGCAAAGTCTCGACGAGCCGTTGCGCGTTCGCATGGGCGATGGCTTCGTAGCGCTGTTGAAAGTAGTCCGTGAAAAAGAACGTCGGCCTGTCTTGTAAGGCGCGCAAAAACCGCAGAAGGTTGGGATAGTACCGGTCATCGGGAACCCCGGCAAACTCGGCGCGAATCCGCTGGCCGTCCCGCTCGAACGTTTCCCAGGGCGATCCGAAGCTGCAAAGGTCGATATCAACGACATAACAGCCATTCCGCCGGGCCCGCGCCCGGCGGTGAGTGGTCGCCATGATCAGCTCCCGTACCGACTGCCGGAAGCGCTCATCCATGCCACCCTCCGCACAGCGTTGGAACAGGTCGGCGCTGCGCTGCTCATTATCTGTCTCTTATACACATCTCCGAGCCCACGAGACCGTACTAGATCTCGCATGCCGTCTTCTGCTTGAACAGATAATGAGTCTGTGTGA
>DPWB01000286.1:11490-16288 GCA_003527885.1 Candidatus Competibacteraceae bacterium | reverse complement strand
CAGCGTGGTGCCGAAGGCGATGAAGAGCATCCGAAAAATCACCGCGCCTAGAATACCGAAATACAAGATCCGATGTTGCAGGGCGCCCTTGATGCCGAAGGACGCGAAGATGGCGACGAACACCATCAGATTGTCCACCGACAACGATTTTTCCAGGATGTAACCCGCCAGGAACAATTCGGCGAACTCGGCCCCGTGATGGAGCTTGATGTAGAAATAAAATCCTAGGGCCAGGAAGATCCAAAACAGGGACCACGCGACGGCGTTGGCGATGCTGATGTCCTTGCCGTCTCTGTGCAGCCTCAAGTCCAACCACACCGAAAAGGCGACCACCGCCGCGAAGATGGCGATGGTTTCCAGCGGAAAACCGATATGCGCTTCCATGAGTCAGCGCGCGCTCAGGCCAGGTCGAAGTCTTTGGGATTGAGCCCCAATTCGTTGCAGATGGCGCGCACCACGGCCTTCTCCTGGTCGTCGAAATTGCCGTCGGCGGCCCCGATGGCGCAGCAGACCCGCACCATCAGCCGCGCTTCCGAGTCCTTGCCCTTGAGCTTGCCGACCACTTGCAGCACGGCGGCCTTGCCGATTTGGTGATCGAACTCGAACTGCTTGGCGTATTTGTCGAAAATGCCGATGACCTCCTGCGGGTCGAACACCGACAACACGTCGGAGTTGCGCAGAAAGCCCATCATTTTCTGCTTTTCCTCGGGCTTGACCACGCCGTCGGCATGGGCCACCAAGGCACAGCCGGCCACGACCGCCTCCAGAAACGTCTTGTTCTTGAGTTTGGTGACTTCGGTTTTCAGGTTGGCGGTGACTTCGCTGTAACGTTGTTTCAACCATTCGAGCGCCACGGTAATTTCTCCAAAAGTTATTTAAAAAAAACACGATCAATCTTTCGATCCCGCCACCCAGCGCAGGCCGAAACCATAGGCCTGGTCCATGTAGCGGTGATCCTGAAAGTACTCGACCAGCTTTGTGACCTTGAGGTTGCCGCCCTGGTTCTCCAAAAGCGCCAGGGCGCACATGCGCTGGTCGTTGCGGTGGCTGTCGATGCGGATTTCCAGCGTGGGCTGGCCGGGGGCCTGCAAGGTCACCACCGCGTCGGTTTCCGCCCAGTTGGGCGCGCCCTCGTAGATCATCGCGAACAACACCACCCGATCCAACTCGTTCCAGTATTGGCCGTTGATGTGCAGGAATTCGCCCTGGGCGCTGGCGCCGCTGCGGTCGTCGCCCATCAGTTGGATGTAGGGCGGTTGGCGCAGGCTGCCGAAATTCTCACCCAGCGCCTGCACCGCGCCACCCCGGCCGTCGCGCAGCTTGAACAGGCAGCCGAGGTCCAGGTCAATCTTGCGCCCGCCGGTCAGTCGGCCGAAAAAGCCCTTGGCCCCACCGCCGCTGTCCTGGTGCCAGTTCAGGTTGACCACGATTTCGCCGAAGCCCTGGCCCTTCTTCTCCAGGGAGATGCTGGGGTTGCGCTTGTCCAGGGTGATTTTTTCCAGCCGTACCGGTTTGGGGGCGGACGGTGGCGGAGCGGCGGGAGCGGCGGCGGGCCGAGGCGCCGGGGCCGCCGTGGTCGGTGCGGGAGGCGTTGCCGGTGCGGGAGGCGCTGCGGCCGCATCGGGATCGTCGCCGACATCGACGCCGTATTGCCGGGCCAGCGGTCCCAGGCCGCCGACGAAGCCCTGACCGACCGCGCGAAACTTCCACTCGCCGTTGCGCAAATAGAATTCGCCGACGATGAGCGCGGTTTCCCCCATCGTTGCGGTCTTCAGCGGAAAAGTCGCCAACGGCGCTTTGCTGTGCGCGTCGAGAACGTCCGCCCTGACCTGGCTCAACTGGCCGAAGGACTGCCCGCGCCGTCGGCCCTGATCGATGGTCAGCGCGACCACGACTTTTTCGACGGCTGGCGGTAGTTGGGCGAAGGTGACGGTGAAGGCGCGGCCGTCGCCGGCGCGCTGGACGCCCCCGCCGGCGAGCGAAGACTGGTTGTAGAACACGAAATCCTCATCGCCGCGCACCTTGCCTTGAGCGGTCAACGCGAAGGCGCTGGAATCCAGCGTCAGGGGCGTGTTGGCCGGCTCCCAAGCCAGCGCGATTTCGACGGCGGCCGGCGCGGGGGTTGCTTTGGTGATGGAGAAATTCTGGCCCGGTTGCAGGTCCATGCTGGAATGCTCTTGCGGGTTTCACAGGTAGGGTTGCAGCGCCGGCAGCAGATCGTGGAAAGTGCGGCCGCTGGCGTGTTCGCCGATGGCCTGTAACTTCCAGTCACCGTTGTGGCGGTACAGCTTGGTCATGAGCAGGCCGGTGTAAGCGCCGCCCTCCAGCGACAGGTCGAAACGGGCGATCTCGCCGCCGCCGGCGCCGTCCACGATCCGGCAAAAGGCGCTGGGGATGCCGGCGAAACCTTCACCGCTGAAGCTGTTGACGGTAAAGATCAGCGTTTGCACGGTCGCCGGGAGCCGGTTGAGGTCGATGCTGATGCGTTCGTTCTCGGCGCCGGCCTCGCCGCCGCCGGCGCGGTCGTCGCCGCTGTGCTGGACGGAGCCACAGCGGCTTTTCAGTTGTCTGAACCACACGGTGTCCGCGAGGTTGCCGCTGGCGTCGAACAACAAACAGGAAGCATCCAGGTCCACGGCTTCCTGGCGAGCGCCGCCGCCGAAGCCGAGAAAACCGCGGGACTGAACCTGTTTCATGCCCCAACCCAAACCCATGACGACCCGGTTCAGGCTGCGACCGGCCTCTTTTTCCAGGCTGATGCGCTGTCCTTTCTGCAAGTTGACGGCCATGCGAATATCCTCGTTAAGGTGGCTGATTTTCGGTAAGACCGGCGATGATCGCAAATCCTTTCGAACCCGTCCTGCTGCTGGCCTGTCATGCAGCGGCGGAGAATGGGCCGGGCGGATGAAAGTTGCGGTATTGTCCGATAAAGGATATTGAGGCAGTTTATGGTAATTCAAGTGACTCCAACATTCTCGATGCGGAGATGGTCATGCGCAAGCTGGCGTTATTGTTGGGCGTGATGATCGCCGGAGCCCACGCCGCTCCAGCGCCCGAGGCGAACCTCAAAAAATGGCAGGATGACAAGGGGGTCTGGCACTACGGCGACAGCCAAACCATATCGCCCGACGCCGTGACCAACAGCGCCGCCGAGGCGTATCGGCGCGGCGATTACGCGGCGGCTTTCGAGGAGTATATGACCTGGGCGAAGCAGGGCGATCCCAGGGCGCAGACCATGGTGGGGCTCATGTATCTGCGTGGCCAGGGCGTGTCTCAGAGCCAGGGTAATGCCGTCGACTGGCTGCGGCGCGCGGCGCTGCAAGGCAATGCGAACGCCCAGTTCAATCTGGCCATGATCTACGTGCTGAACCCCAACGCGGCGCCCAACGAGCGGGAGCCGCTGCTGTGGTTGCGCAAGGCGGCGGAGCACGGCAACGCCGAGGCGCAGCTCGTGCTGGCCAATCGCTATGCGGGCGGTCAGGGCATCCCGCGCGATGACCGGGAGGCCATGAACTGGTACCAGAAAGCGGCCGCGCAAGGGAACGCCGCCGCCCAGTCCGAACTGGGAAACTTTTACGCGAGCGGCCGAGGCGTATCGCGCAACGACAAGGAGGCGGTGAGGTGGTACCAGAAAGCGGCGGCGCAGGGCCAAGTTGGCGCCCAATTCGCGCTCGGCGCGATGTATGCGGCCGGGCGCGGGCTGACGGCCAGCGATCAGGACGCGGCGCAGTGGTATCGCAAGGCGGCGGAGCAGGGTCATGCCGAGGCTCAATATAACTTGGCCGTGCGCTATCTGGGCGGTCGAGGGGCGCCGGCCAGCAACGAGGAAGCGTTCGTTTGGTTCCGCAAGGCGGCCGAACAAGGCTTGGGGTTGGCGCAACTGAATCTGGGCAGGCTGTACGCCGAGGGCAAAGGCACCGCCCGCAACGATACCGAAGCGGTGAAATGGTTCCGCAGCGCCGCCGAGCAAAATTTGTCGCTGGCGCAATATTATCTGGGGCGCATGTATGCCGACGGCCGCGGGGTGGCGCGCGATGACCGGGAGTCCCTACAATGGTTCCGGCGCGCCGCCGACCAGAATCTGCCGGTGGCGCATCTGGAACTGGCCAACGGTTATTTCAACGGCCGCGCGGTCGAAAAGGATATGGCCAGGGGTATGCAGTTATTGGAGCTGGCGGCCAAGGGCGGCAGCCCCGAGGCGCAGCTCCAGTTGGCCGAACGCCACTTGGTCGGTCGCGATACGCCGCGCGACAACCGGGCCGGTCTGGATTGGTTGCGCAAGGCGGCGGATCAAAATTATGCCGAGGCGCAGTATTTGTTGGCCACGCTCAACGCCAGGGGTGAAGTGGTCGGCCGCAACGACGCTCAGGCGGTGGAATGGTACCGCAAGGCGGCCGAACAAGGGCACGTTCCGAGCCAACTGCGCCTTGCCGGGATGTATGCCGGCGGTCAGGGGGTATCGCAGGACGACCGGCAGGCCTTGCAATGGTTTCGGGAAGCCGCCAAACAGGGTGACGGTCAGGCTGAGTTCAATGTCGGGGTGCTCCATGCCCTGGGTCGCGGCGCCCCGCGCGACGACGCGCAAGCCGTGGCGTGGTACCGTAAGGCGGCCGACCATAATTTGCCGGCGGCGCAGCTGAATTTGGGGTTATCGTATGCCGACGGTCGCGGTGGGCTGGCGCGCGACGACGCGCAAGCCGCGGCGTGGTACCGCAAGGCGGCGCTACAGAATCTGCCGCTGGGGCAGTTGATGCTGGGGCTGGCGTACGCGACCGGTCGGGGTGTGGCCCGCGATGAC